>NZ_JBHWMB010000007.1:152907-208099 GCF_042730015.1 Streptomyces sp. NPDC059957
GGGGGGAGGGAACGAAAAAACCGTCGGGAAGGGGAGGGTTCCGCTCTCCTCTGAATCCTAGGTGGGTCAGGGCCTGGTTCCCTTGGGCCCTTGGGGCCGGCCCCCCCCCTTTGGGGGCCCGGCGGGCTTCGGCGTCACCGAGGCGGCCCCACCTGCCCCAACAGCCCCAATACCCCCAATGGCCTCACCGGCTTCAACGGCCCTCCCACCCTCAGAACCGCACCACCGAGAGAAGGAAAGCCCCCGTGCTCGACGCCGACACCATCCACGTGTGGGTCATTCCGCTCGACGACACCGCCCCGGGCAGCCTGGACTCCCGGGCGGGCGATCTCAGCCCCACCGAGCGCCAGCGCCTGGACCGGCTCGGCCGCCACAACCCCCGGGCCCGCCACCGCTACCTGGTCTCCCACCTCGCGGCCCGCGACATCGTCGCCGGGTACCTGGACTGTGCCCCCAAGGACCTCACCCGCGTACGCAACGCCCAGTACGGCAAGCCCGGATACATCCTCGGCTGGTGCCCCGGACCCGCCGTCAGCCTCTCCCGCTCCGACGGGCTGGCGCTGCTCGCCGTCCGGCCGCCCGGCCTGGAGGTGGGCGTGGACGTGGAGCGGATCCGTCCGGGCATCGACTGGCCGCGGGTGCTCGGCCGGGCGCGCGCGGACCGGGTGGACTCCGCATCCGGTTTCCGGGCCTGGACCGAGTGGGAAGCGTCCGTGAAGGCCGCCGGGTTCGGGCTCTCCGCCTCCGTGGGCAAGGACCTCTCGCCGTGGCCGGCCAGGGCGGTGAAACTGCCGCACCCGTTCCAGGACTACGCCGCTGCGGTGGCGGCCGACCGGCGCAGCGGCGTCCGTGCCGACATCCGCCTCCGCCGGCACTTCGTGTCCCGCTCCGGCGAACCCCGGCGCGCCCTCTTGGAGGCCGTCGCACAATAGCCTAACGTCATAGGTTTCTCCCCGAACACGCCCTGACCAGGCCTTCCCTTAGACTCCACCCTGTGAACCAAGGGGTAGGGGATGCAGTCATGGTGAATACACGACAGGAAGAGGAGATCAGTTCCGCGGCACAACTGCTCGAGGCCAGACTGGCCGAAGGCACGGACGAAATCATCGACCGATTCCGGAAATCTCTTCAGAACATCTCGAGTCCTCTGGTGTCCACGGACGAACTCTGGGCCGAAGCACGCGGACACGCCCGGCTGGTCCTGGAAGAGTGCCGTGAATCCCTGCGCGGCGAATTCGACGCCGCAGCGGCGGCCAATGTCACCCTCGCCCTCTCGGTCGGCCTGAGCGGTCGCGGCATCCTGCAGACCATCCACCCGGCCGACACGCTGCGCTCCTCGGGCGAGCTCTTCCAGATCACCCTGCAGTACCTCACCGCCGCCGTCGCCGGACTGCCGGTCGGCCAGTCCTCGGCCTGCCTGGGCAGGGCGGTGGCCGCCCTGAACCACAGCCTCGCCACCTGCCTCCAGGTGTCGGCCGCGGGCTACGACGCGTACCTGCTGAACAGGGTCGAGGAGAACGCCCGCAACCACCGCAAGCGGCTGGGCCGGGACCTCCACGACCACCTCGGCAACAGTCTGGCCCTGGCGCACCGCTACCTCGACCTCCACGAGCAGGCGGTGGAGCAGGACCAGCCGGCCGAGAAGCGGGACCGGCTGCTGGGGCAGGTCCGCGAAGCCCTGCACGAGGCCGACGGATACACCCGCGGCCTGATCTCCGACCTCCGGGCGCGCACCGGGGCCCGGCGACTGGCCGACGCCCTGCGGGAGTACGCCGAGCAGTACCAGTCACCCGACGTGGAACTGCGCATCGAGGTCAACGGCGACGAGAGCTGGCTGCCCGCAGCCCACGTGGCCGAAATGTTCCTGATCCTGCGGGAGTTCCTGCGCAACGCGCTGACGCACGCCGCGCCGCGCACGGTCGCGCTGAAGGTGGACGTGGCCCCGCACCGCGTGGACTGCTTCGCCCACGACGACGGGTCCGGCTTCGATTCCTCGTCCCCCTCCGGCGGCGACGGCAGCGGACTGCTCTCCATGCGCGAGCGCACCCAGGCGCTGGGCGGCGTCTTCTTCCTGACCAGCACGCCCGGAACCGGAACCGGCATGCGCATGTCCGTACCGCTGCCACCACAGCCGAAGTCCACCGAGGCGCGGGCGGCTTCATGAACGCGAACGCGCACCGTGTCGTCATCGCCGACGACCACACGCTGCTCCGGGAGGCATTGGCCGAACTCATCCAGGGCATGGGCGACTTCGACGTGGTCGCCGCGGTCGGGGACGCGCCGGGCATGGTGGCAGCGGTGGCCGAACACCGCCCCGACGTGGTGCTCATGGACATCGAGATGCCGGGCAACGAGGATCCTGCGCGAACGGTCCGGTCCCTGCAGGCGGCGTCCGCCGACACCAAGATCATGGTGCTGACGATGCACGACGACCTCCTGCTGCTGCAGACGCTGCTCCCTCTGGGCATCCGCGGCTACCTGCACAAGACCTCCACCCACCGGGCACTGACGGCCGCGCTGCGCGACGCCTGCAGCCAGGACGGGCTGACCGTGTCCCTGCCGCCGCGCGCGAGGCCCCGTACCGCCGGCGAGCCCGAGGCGGCGGCCGCGCCGTCCGCATCCGGCGCCGGACCCGTGGCGCCGGTGTCCGAGCCGGACCGCGAGCTGCTCAGCCACCGGGAGCGCGAGGTGATCGCCCTGGTCGCCTCCGGCCTCAGCAACCGCCGGACCGCGAGCCACCTGGGCCTGACCGAGGGCACGATCAAGCGCCACATGCGGAACATCTTCGCCAAGCTGGGGGCGACGTCCCGGCTGGACGCCGCGAACAAGGCCGTATCGGCCGGCCTGATCCCCGCCCCCACCACGCCTCCCGCGCCCGCTCCCCCGCAGCCCGGGACGCATGCCGACGGGCAGCGCCCGGCCAGCTGGCAGCGTCGATAGGCCCTCGCTTCCGGTGGTCCGTACGAAGGATGTGGGGGTGGGTCTGTGGGTTTTGGGGGGTGGGGGGCGGGGGTGCGCCTGCGTAGGTTGGAGGCGAGGCCACTGTGGGTTGCCGGTCCGGGGCTTGGTGGCGTGCTCTGACGGTGAGGATGGGGCGGCGCGAAATGCGTGACTTGGTGGAGACCGCGCGGCAGTGGACGGCCGAGGGGCGGGTCGGGTTTCTGGCGCGGCCCGTGACCGAGCAGGGGTTCGGGCCCCGGGATCCCGCCGGGGCGGTGCTCGTGGATGCGCGCGGGGAGTGCGTCGGGGCCCTGTACCGGGGGGTGTTCGATGCCGAGCTCGTCGCCGAGGCCGCGGCCATGGGGGCCGGGGAGACCGCGCGGGTGTGCGAGGTCTCGGTCGGGTCCGGCGAGGCCGTCGAGGCGAAGCTGACGTGCGGCGGGCAGGCCGAGGTGCTGTTGCAGCCGCTGGCCGCCATTCCCGGTGAGTGGTGGGAGCTGCTCGGGCAGGGGGTCGGCGTCGCGCTCGTGACCCAGTTGAACGAGCGGGCGGATCAGGCCGTCAGTGTCGTGGTGCGGGGGGCCGATCAGCCGTCCGGTGACGCCGAGCGGCGGGCCGGGGAGCTGCTGAGGACCCGGCGGCCCGGCCGGGACGCCCTGTACGCGGGGTCCGGGCTGGTGCTCGTGGAGGCGTACCCGTCGGCTCCGTACGTAGTGATCGGCGGGTCCGGGGAGCTGGCCGAGGTCATCGAGGCGCAGGCCCGGCTGCTCGGCTGGGACGTGAGCGCCGTCGTTTCCGTGGAAGAGGCCGCGAAGCTGCTCGAGGCCCGGCGGGACGCCGCCTGTCTCGCGATGCTGAGCCACGATCCCGACTTCGACGTGCCGACGCTGCGGACCGCGCTCGCGCTCGGAGTTCCGTACGTCGGCGCGCTCGGCTCCCGCAAGACCACCGCCCGGCGCAGCGAGGGGCTGCTCGCGGCCGGGGTGAGCGAGGAGCGGCTGCGGACGGTGCACGGGCCGATCGGCCTGGATCTGGGCGGGCAGACTCCGGCGGAGACGGCGCTGGCCATCTGTGCGGAGATCCTGGCGGTGCTCGGGGGGCGCGAGGTGCGTGGGGTGCGGGATGCGGACGGCCCCCTCAAGGGGTGAGAGGGCGGGTGAGCAGGCGGCTCGGGGGCGCGATCGGGTGAAATGGTCGCCGATGCGGGAAAATGGGTTGTATGGACACGACTCTGATCTTCCTCGCGGTGGACAGAACTCTGACCAACATCGCGTGGTTCCTGGTTGTCGGGCTCATCGTGGTCGGCTTCCTGCTCGGCGGTTTCCTGCTGGGCAAGCGGGTCCGGGCACAGGAACCCGCACCCCCCGCTCCCGAGAGTCAGCCGCACCTGCCCGAGGGCGGCGCGGTGCACGAGGTCTCCGAGGAGCGGGAGTACGTCGAGTTCCCCGCGAGCGGACTGCGCCCGCACGAGATGCAGGGGTACGGGAACTTCGGTTCCCGGACCCACAGCGATCAGGACGAGGCGCGGGCCGAGCGGGAATCCGGGTACGAGCACCCCAATCCGCGGCCCCGCAAGCAGCCACCGACCCTGCCGCCCCTGGGCGGCGCCAAGCCCGCCTGAAGGACGGACGAAGACCCGAGACCGCCCGAAGCGACCGGTTGACCGTGGCCCGCGGCCCTTGCGCCGCGGGTCACAGGTCTGTGCGCAGGCGCAGGACCTCCGGGGGCGGGTGGCGGGTCGAGGTGTGGCGGACCTCCGCCGTCAGGGGCGGGTCCAAGGGGTGGAAGGGGACCTCGCCGAGGCCGATGGCCGTGATGGTGGCGCCCTGGGAGGCGCGCGGGGTGCGCCCGGCCACCGCCGCCGCCACCTCGGTGCGCAGCGCCGCCGTCAGAGGGCTCGACACCAGTGGGGTCTCATCGCCGACCGGCAGGACCAGGACGAGGGCGAGCGGGCGGCGGGCGGTGCCCGTGTAGCCGACCACCGCCGCGTCGCGGACGTTGGTGTGGCGGAGCTTCTGCCAGCCGCGCCGGCCGGCGGGGTAGGGCTGGTCCATCCGTTTGACGACCAGGCCCTCGATGCCGCTGGCGGGCAGGGTCTCGTACCAGGTCTCCGCCAGCTCCGGGTCCGTGGTCATCGGGACCGGCTGGAGCGGCGGGCCCAGGGGCAGGAGGAGATCGACGAGGAGCGCGCGCCTGCGTTCGTACGGGCGGGCGCGCAGGTCCAGCCCGGCGAGTTCCAGTACGTCGAAGGCGGCGTACGAGGCCGGCAGCGTCTGGGCCAGCACGGCGGCCCGCGCGGCCGAGGCGGCGGCCGCCCGGCGCTGTACGAGCCCGAACTCGGTGCGGCCCGCGTGCCAGACCACCACCTCCCCGTCGAGCACCGTCCCCGCGGGCAGATGGTGTGCGGCGGCCGCGAGGTCGGGGAAGGCCGCGGTGACGATGCGGCCGGAGCGGGCCTGGAGGACAACCCCGTCAACGGCGCGGTCGGTGCGGATGACGACGAGGCGGTGGCCGTCGAACTTGGGCTCGTACGCGAGACCGGGCGCGCGCGGCAGCGAGCGTACGGCCACGGCGAGCGCGACGGTGATCACGGGAGCCGTCCGGCCAGGGCGGGGTCGAGGAGCGGGGCGAGGAGGTCGCCTTCACGGGCCAGCCTGGGGGCGATGTCGTCGGCGAGGAAGACCAGGTCGGAGGGGGTGCGGCAGGACTCGACCTCCGCCCAGGAGACGGGGGCCGAGACGGTGGGCAGGGCGCGGGCGCGCAGGGTGTAAGGGGCCGCCGTGGTCTTGGCGGCGGCGTTCTGGCTGTGGTCGACGAAGACCTTCCCGGTGCGCAGCGCCTTGGTCATCCGGTGCACTACGAGGTCGGGCAGCTCGCGCTCGGCCTCCTGGGCGAGGGCCTTCGCGTACGCCGACACGTGCTCGGAGGGCGTCGGTTCGAGGGGTACCGCCAGGTGGAGGCCCTTGGAGCCGGACGTCTTGGGGTAGGCGTGGAGACCGTCGGCGGCCAGCCGGTCCCGGAGCCACAGGGCGGCGGCGGAGCATTCGACGACGGTGGCGGGGGGACCCGGGTCGAGGTCGAGGATCAGGCGGTCGGCGAGGGCCGGGGCGCCGACCGGCCACTGCGGGGTGTGGAACTCGACGACGAGGTTGGCGGCCCACATGAGCGTGGGCAGGTCGGCGACGACCACCTGTTCGGCCCGGAGGTCCTCCGAGCGGGGCACCGGGGTGGTCTTCACCCAGCCGGGGGTACCGGGCGGCGGGTTCTTCGTGAAGAAGAGCTGCCCGTCCGGGCCGTCGGGATAGCGCAGGAAGGACATGGGGCGGTCGTGGATGTGGGCGAGCAGGGGGCCCGCGATCGTGGCGTAGTAGTGGAGTACCTCGCCCTTGGTGAAGCCGGTCTCCGGGTAGAGGACCTTGTCGAGGTTGCTGAGCGAAATGCGACGGCCCTCCACCAGGGTGATCGGCGTCATACGATGAGACTGCCACGAAACAGGAGGAACCGTGCGATCCATATGGAACGGGGCGATCTCCTTCGGCTTGGTCAGCATCCCGATCAAGCTCGTGAACGCCACCGAGAGCCACTCGATCTCCTTCCGCCAGATCCATGTCAGCGACGGCGGGCGCGTCCGCTACCGCAAGGTCTGCGAGCTGGACGGGGAGGAGGTGTCGACCGCCGAGATCGGCAAGGGGTATGAGGAGGCCGACGGGTCCATCATTCCGATCACGGATGAGGATCTGGCGCAGCTGCCGATCGCCACCGCGAAGACGATCGAGATCGTTTCCTTTGTGCCGGCTGATCAGATCGACCCGTTGCAGATGGACGCGGCCTACTACCTCGCGGCGAGCGGAGCTACGGCGGCCAAGCCGTACACGCTGCTGCGGGAGGCGCTAAAGCGGAGCCGGAAGGTCGCGATCGCGAAGTACGCGCTGCGGGGGCGGGAACGGCTGGGCATGCTGCGGGTCGTCGACGACGTGATCGCGATGCACGGGCTGCTGTGGCCCGACGAGATCCGGGTTCCGGAGGGGGTGGCGCCCGAGGGCGAGGTGTCGGTGCGGGAGGCCGAGCTGGACCTCGCGGACGCGCTGATGGCGACGCTGGGCGAGGTGGAGATGGACTCGTTGCGCGACGACTACCGCGAGGCGGTGGAGGCGATGGTCGCGGCGAAGGCGGGTGGGGGCGAACCGGCGGTGGCGGCGGGGCCGCCGGCGGAGGGTGCGGGTGGGCAGGTCATCGACCTGATGGCGGCGTTGGAGAACAGCGTGCGGGTGGCGAAGGCCTCGCGGGCGGGTTCGGCTGCGTCGGAGGGGGCGGGGGCGGGGGCGGAGGTTACGCCGATTCGGCGGAAGAAGGCGGCGGCGGTTGCGCCGAAGGCGGTGGGCGGGAAGAAGTCGACTGCGTCGGCGGGCGGTTCGGCGGGTGGTTCGGCGGGTGCCGGTGCTACGAAGAAGTCGACGGCTGCGGCCGCTGCGAAGAAGAAGGCCGCTGCGGGGGCCGCGAAGAAGACGGCCTCGGCCAAGGCCGCGGAGGCGAAGCCGGCGCGGGCTGCCGCGAAGAAGGCGGTGACGCCGCGCAAGCGGAGCTCCGCTTGAGGGGCCGTGGGCCCCGCGGGGCGAAGTCCCCTACCCGCCCTTCCACCGTTCCCCGGGCGCTGCCCGGACCCGCGCCTCAAACGCCGGCGGGGATGGGCGCGGGCTCCGGGCTC
Source organism: Streptomyces sp. NPDC059957 (assembly GCF_042730015.1). Lineage (NCBI taxonomy): Bacteria > Bacillati > Actinomycetota > Actinomycetes > Kitasatosporales > Streptomycetaceae > Streptomyces > Streptomyces sp. NPDC059957. The sequence continues at coordinate 160,553 of NZ_JBHWMB010000007.1, forward strand.
CGCCCGAGGTCGGTCCTCAGGCGCCGGCCAGGCTGGGGTGCCCCCGGGCGTTGCCCGGAGTCCGGCCGCGGCGGAGGTGCCGGGGGGCTAGGTCGTCTCTTTCGGATCTTGTCGGCCGAGCCCGCGGCGTCTGGTGCCGTGCCTGGGCGTGCTGTCGGGGCGCTCGCGTACTGGACGTACGTGGTCGCCTCGGCAGTGCGGCCAGGCACGGTGCCAGGCGTCGCGGGCCCGGCAAGATCCGAAAGAGACGGCCTAGTTCCAGGTTCGGCGGTCTCGGGATTTGATGAAGAGGGCTTCTACGTCCGGGGGTTTGAGGGTGGTGGGGGTGTTCGTCAGGAAGGTTGTGGTGGTGGCCGGGGTGAGGATGCGGACGTCTCGGAGGGTGGGGGCGACCTCCAGGCGGGTCGCGTCGACCACTGCCAGGACCGGGGTCACCGGGGTGGAGAGGGCGCGGGTCGCGTGCGCCGCCGCGCGGCGGGCTTCGCGGGGGTCCGGGGTGGGGTCGGCTCGGCCCACCGTGAGGAGGAGGTCGCCGATCACCGCGCGCTGGCGGCGGCCCTGGACCGTGCGGATGCAGAAGACGCCGGGCGGGCCGATGAGCAGGTGGTCCGCGACGGTGTGGATCGAGTGCAGGACCTGCCAGTCCTCCGTCTCCGCCAGGGCGTCCAGTACCTCGCCCATCCGCTGCCTCACCGTGAGCTCCTGACGGAGCCGGTGCCGGGCGCGGGTGCCCGCGGTGCCGTACGTGAGGGCGCCCAGCTGTGCCTCCCCCGGGCGGTTCGGGGCCAGGTCCTCGTCGGGCGGGAGGGACAGGCGGAGCAGGTCCTCGGCCGTGGGGACGGGTGGCGGGCCGATGGCGACGGTTCCGGTGAGGTAGGGACGTAACGCCGTCAGGATCTCCTCCCGGCGCTCGTCCGCCAGCACGCTGATCCGGTTGGCCCGCCGGTCGTACCAGGCCACCGCCCGGCCGTCGGGCAGGTTCACGTACAGCCGCCCTCGGCCCGGCCGGCCGCTCGGCAGTACCTTCAGTCCCCTCGAAGACATGGTCCTCACCCCCGGCGTCCATGGGAGCAGCCCCGGCGCCCCGCGGCAATCCCCCGGTGGGGTCCGTCCTGCGGTGGGTGCCGTGCGGCCCGTGGCGTGTAACGACTCCGTCGGGTCGCTGAGGCGTGGCTGTTACAGAAGCAACGGGTTACCGCAACGGCCGGTGCATACGTTTATCCCACCTGGACAGCCCAGCGCCTGACCTGCACCGAAGGACGTCCCGTGAACACCGTGAGCCGCAGCCGCCGCACGCTCGTACGCGCCGCCGCCGTGGCCGTGAGCGCCGGCACCCTGCTGGCGTTGCCCGCGGCGGACGCGCTCGCCGACGGGGTGCCGTCGGCTTCCTCCGCGCAGGGCGTGACCGCCCCGCGGACCCTGGTCAAGACCCTGTCCCTCGCGGACGGCGTCTCCACCGCGAAGGTGTACCGCGTGGCCAAGGGCGCCTACCGGGCCGAGGTCCTGAACCCCGACGGCTCCACGGCCGCCACCCTGACCAGCCGTGACGGCAGCACCGGCTTCGGCGATGCCGGGGAGATGCACCTCGCGCTGCGGTCCGACGGCCGGCTCAGTTCCTGGGCCGGGAACGGGAGCGACAGCGGGAGTCACGGCGGCGGGAGCGATGCACAGGGCTCCATGGGCCCGGCCGGGTACAAGACCGCGAGTCGTGACGGCCGGGTCGTCCCCGCCGTCGCTTCCTCGCGCTCGGGTACGGCTACGGGTGCGGGTACGGGGACCGTCGAGGCGCTGGGCCTGAACACGCTGGCCGACGGTCCGGGTGACGGCATGCTGCTGCTCGCCGCGGGCGGCGGGATCGCGGCCATCGGCGCCGCCGGGCTGGGCTTCGCGATGCTGCGCCGCGGGCGTACGGACGCCTAGACCGCCCTGGCCCTCCGGCCCGGGCGCACGGGCAGAAACGATGCGGCTCTGCCTACTGTGGACCGGCACATGCTCATGGAGAGGAGGGCCGGCGGGTGATCGGATCCGGATCCCTTCCCGACCGGACGGGTCTGCGGGCCGGTCTGCCGGCCGCCCTGCTGACCGCCCTGGTGCTGCCGCTCGCCAGTGCCTGCGGTGACACCGGCGGGCTGGCCGGCGCCGGGGCGACCCCGACCGCGAGCGGGCCCGTACATCTGTGGCCGGGGCGCGCGGGGGCCGTCGTACCGCCCGCCGACCCGGGGGGCGCGCCGCCCGAGTACGTACCCGGGATCGCGCCCGTCCAGGACCAGAACGTGCACGCGATCGACCCGGCGACCCTGGTGCAGGCCGAACTGCGGGCCCACCCGAACGTGCAGACCGGTCCCGACGGGATGCCTCCGGAGACAGTCGCCGCGATCAACGCGTGCGGGGCGGACGGGGCCGATCCGAAGAAGTGCCCGGTGCTGACGCCGTACTACCGGGACCTCACCGGCAACGGCAAGGACGAGTTGATCGTCGGCATCGAGTACCCCGAGCAGCAGATGTCCGTCCGCGTGTACACGGCGGACGCCCAGGGCCGGCTCAATCGGATCATGGCCACCACCGACACCGTCATCAGCGTCGAGCTCGCCGGACGGGACGTGATCCTGCGCGTCCCGAGCGGCAACGCGGGCTACGAGGTGAACACCACCTGGTCCTGGGACCAGACGCAGCGCTCGATGCTGCCGACGTGGGAGCAGATCGTCCGCGTGCCCGGCACCGGCCCGGGCCGGGCACAGGCACCTTCCCCGAGCCCCGGCTCGCCGGGAGCCTCGCCGTGAGGCTCCGGCTGCCCGCGTGGACGGCGACGCTGACCTGGAAGTCGGCGTGCTTCATCGTGCTGATGTGCTGCTCCCTCGCGGCGGTGCTGGGTGTGCTCGTGCACGTGGAGGTGACCGGGCAGACCGTCGCGACGGCCCGCGAGAAGGCACTGGGCAAGCTGACCGACGCCTCGCGCGCCTACGAGGCCGGCGAGGTGCTGCCGCCGGAGTCCGGGCTGGATCCGGCCGGGTTGCCGGACCGGCTGCGCGCGCTGGCCCTGGCCGGGCAGCGCGGGACGCTCGTGGCGGAGTACGAGGGCCGGCAGTTGATGTGGGCGGCGGCCCCGGCCGACGGGAAGGCACTGGCCACGGCCGTCGACTACGGGCAGAGCGCGCGGACGATCAGCGGGCTGGACAACGCGATCATCGGATCCTCGGTCCTGGCGCTCGGCGGGACTCTGCTGGTGGGAGCCTTCGCCGTGACCCGGGTGACGCGGCGGCTGCACCAGACGGCGACGGTGGCCCGCCGGATCACCCAGGGCGACCTGGACGCACGGGTCGGGGATCCGCGGACGAAGGATCCCTCGCGACACCAGGACGAGGTGGCGACGGTGGCGGCGGCCCTGGACACGATGGCGGGCAGCCTGCAGACGAAGCTCCAGCGGGAGCAGCGGTTCACGGCGGACGTCGCGCACGAGCTGCGCACCCCGCTGACCGGTCTGCAGGCGGCCTCGGAGCTGCTGCCGGAGGGGCGGGCGACGGACATGGTGCAGGAGCGGGTGCGCACGATGCGGCAGCTGACGGAGGACCTGCTGGAGATCTCCCGGCTCGACTCGGGCAGCGAGGTGGTGGAGACGGACCTGCACCAGCTCGGGCGTCTCGCGCGGCGGGTGGTGCGGGCCTCGGGGACGGACACGGAGGTGGTCGTGGCGCGGGACGCGCACGTGGAGACGGACCGGCGGCGCCTGGAGCGAGTGCTGGGGAACCTGGTCACCAATGCCCACAAGCACGGGCGGGCGCCGGTGGTGGTGACGGTGGACGGGCCGGTGGTGACGGTACGGGACCACGGTGACGGCTACCCCGAGTACCTCGTGTCCCACGGGCCCCAGCGGTTCCGTACCGGGGGCGGGAGCAAGGGGCACGGGCTGGGGCTGACGATCGCGGTGGGACAGGCGGAGGTCATCGGGGCCGGGCTGGTGTTCCGGCAGGCGGCGGACGGCGGGGGCGGGGCGGAGGCCGTACTGACCCTGGTCGAGGCCCGGCTGCCGTGACGGGACGGCCGGCCCGCACGTGACAGCCGGCCCGCACCGTGACGTGACGGCCGGCCCCACCACCACGTGACAGCCCGCCCTCACTCCCCCGGCGGGGTCGGCTTCGTCCAGGGCCAGCGGAGCTTCGGCTTCTGGCCGCCCGGGGTGTAGACGTACTTCCAGCCCTGCTGGAGGCCCAGCCGCTTGGAGTACCCCGCGGGGACCCGCTCGTAGAGCAGCACCGTGGGGGCGCCGCCGTCCGGGGCCGGGACCGGGATCTCGTACCACTTCGACGGGTGGCCGGTCGGGCCGAGGAGGATCGGGAGGGTCCGGCCGTCCATCGGGCCGCCCTCGAAGGGGGTGGGTTGGCTTCTCACCCCTCCAGTTTCACAGCTTTCCGGAAAGGGTCACAGCAGGTGGGCCGCCTCGGAGACCACGGGGATCACCCGGCGGGCCAGTACCCCCACCGGACCGTCCGCCGATTCGAGCGCGAGGGCGGCGCGGGCCGCCGCGGCCGTCTCCGGGTCGGTGGCGGCCGTGGCCGTGAGGAGGGCGATGAACTGGTCCACCAGCCAGTCCCGGAGCGAGTCGATCTCCGGCTGTTTGCCCTCGTCGATCCAGATCAGCGAGGCGGCCTCGACCGCCGTGATCCACGTGCGCACCATCATGCGCAGGCGCGGGCCGGGGGCCGGCACGCCGAGGTGGAAGAGGATCGCCTCGGCGGCCGCCCGGCGGATGCCGTCGACGGTGGCGGTGGTGCGGGAGGTTTCGACCACGCTGCCGCCCTGGAGGAGGGCGGAGAAGCCCGCGTCGTGTTCGTCGACGAAGGCCAGGTACCGGTCCAGGGCCCGGGAGAGCCGCTGGGTCAGGGGTCCGGCCTGGGGTTCGGCGAAGCAGAGCCGCAGCACGTCGGCCGCCGAGCGCAGGGCGGCTTCGTAGAGCTGCTGCTTCCCGCCGGGGAAGTAGCGGTAGACGAGGGGGCGCGAGACGCCGGCGGCCTCGGCCACGTCGTCCAGCGAGACCTCCTCCGGCGCCCGGTGCGCGAACAACGTCAGGGCCGCGTCGAGGAGCTGGGCCCGGCGCTCCTCGACGCTCAACCTGCGGTACGCCCGTACGGCTGTCATGTCCGCAGGGTAGCCGCACCCCGTGACCTCGGGGCGGGGGATGTCCGGGCCGGGGTTCAGGCGAGGAGTCCCGAGCTCTTCCAGAGTTTGCGGCCGACTCCGCGCATCACGCCTATGTCGTCCAGGAAGTCGGTGAGCCGCTTGGCTCCGGTCTGCATGACCTCCCGGCGGTGGCCGCTGGCCTTGACCTGGGCGAGCGCCTCGCGCCGGTCGAGCCCGATGTTGTCGTAGACCTGGGGGTTCACGAAGGCCTGCGAGAAGACGCGGGCGGCCTGGCCGCAGCTCACGCGGGTGAGTTCCTGCTCCCAGCGCGGGGCGGTGAGCATCTGCCGGCGCAGTTCCTCGCGGGCGTAGCGGACGTGGCGCGCCTCCTCGATGACGTGGATGCGGGTGACTCCGCGGACGAGCGGCTGGACGCGCTCGTCGGGGAAGGTCAGGCGCTGCATCCAGTCGAGGACCTCCTCGCCGAGGAGAGTGCAGGCGAAGGAGCCGGGGGTGGTGGAGACGGTCTTCAGGACGCGGGCGAGGTTGTGGTTGGTCCGGGAGACCTGGTACTCGGGGGCGCCGCCCGTCTTGATCATGCGGGCGAACATCATCGAGTGGCGGCACTCGTCGGCGATCTCGGTGAGTGCGTACCGGACGTGATTGCTGGTCAGGGACTTGTCGTAGATGTGCCGGGTGAGCAGCTGCATCAGGATGATCTCGAACCAGATGCCGAGCGAGCCGAGGGCGGCCGCCTCGTGGCGGGAGAGTTCGATGCGCTGCTCCTCGCCCATCTTCTTCCAGAGCGGGGTGTCGAAGAGGGAGAGCAGCTCGGGCGGCCAGTAGTACTTGCCGTCGATGGGCGGGGCGTCCCAGTCGAGTTCCTGGTCCGGGTCGAAGGAGTGCTTCGCCGAGGATTCGAGCAGCCGCTCGGCGATCTGCTCGCGGTCCTTGAGCAGGCCGAGGGCGTCGCGGAGCTCGGCTCGTTCGGTCACGGTGGTCATGGCTTCGGACACCTCGTCGTCGAGTTACCGGCGGTCACCTCTTATGAGACTGCCTGTCAGCAAGACCGTCAATCCCCCGCACACGACTTGTTGACCGCGCGTCTACCAACGTGTGACGCTGCCAACTGTCCGGTCCCGTACGGAAGTACGCGCAAGCACACGCAAGTACGCGGCTACGTGAGACGAGGGGGCGTCAGTGTCGACGCACGAGCTCTACACCAACGATCCGGGCGAGACCGTCTGGCCGGTCCCCGCCTCCGGCAACGCCCGATTCAGCTGGGAGTACGACGGCGGCCGCGAGCGGCTGCTGGCCCTGTACCAGAAGGGCAAGGACAAGCAGTGGGACGGCGCCAAGCGCATCGACTGGGACATCGAGGTGGATCCGTACGATCCCCTGGGCACTCCGGACGACGCGCTTCCGCTGTACGGCACCCGGCACTGGGCCAAGTTCACGGAGCGGGACCGCGGCGAGCTGCGCCGGCACTACAGCGCATGGAACTTCAGCCAGTTCCTGCACGGCGAGCAGGGCGCGATGGTGTGCGCGGCGCGCATCGTCGAGTCGGTGCCGGACCTGGACGCGAAGTTCTACTCCGCCACGCAGACCATGGACGAGGCCCGGCACGCGGAGATCTTCGGGCGGTTCCTGCACGAGAAGATCGGGATGCTCTACCCGATCAACGACAGCCTTCAGGGGCTGCTCGGCGACACCCTGCGCGACTCCCGCTGGGACATGCCGTACCTGGGCATGCAGGTGCTCATCGAGGGGCTGGCGCTGGCCGCCTTCGGGATGATCCGCGACACCACGAACAAGCCGCTGCCCAAGCAGATCCTGGCCTACGTGATGCAGGACGAGGCACGGCACGTGGCGTTCGGGCGGATGGCCCTGCGCGACTACTACAAGCAGTTGACGGACGCCGAGCTGCGCGAGCGCGAGGAGTTCGTGATCGAGGGCTGCTACCTGATGCGGGACCGGCTGCGCGGGGTGGAGGTGCTGGAGAACTTCGGCATCTCGCGCGCCGAGGCGGAGGAGTTCAGCGAGCGCTCCGAGTTCCTGGCGCTCTTCCGCAAGCTGCTGTTCAGCCGGATCGTGCCCTGCGTGAAGGACATCGGGCTGTGGGGCGAGCGGCTGCAGAAGGCGTACCTGGACATGGGCGTCTTCGAGATGGGCAACTCCAACCTGGACCTGCTGATGAGCCAGGACGAGGAGATCGCCGAGGCCCTCGACCGGGAGCGGTTCGCGGCCGAGGAGGAACAGCGGGTGGCGGAGGTGACGCAGGCCATCGCGGAGGGCGCGGGCACGGACGCGGACGCGGACGCCTAGAGCGGCGGGCGGCGGGTGGCGGGCGGCGCGGCGGGCGGCGCGGCGGACGTCTCAGGGCGCGGACAGCGCCGCCTCCATCACCGCGCGGGCGATGGGAGCTGCCGCGCCGTTGCCGCTGATGTCCCCGCGGACGGCCGAGGCGTCCTCGACGACCACCGCGACCGCCACGGCCGGCGGCCGGCCGCCACGGGGCCCCGCCCAGGAGATGAACCAGGCGTACGGGGTGCCCGCGTTGCCGACGCCGTGCTGGGCCGTGCCGGTCTTGCCGCCGACCACGGCTCCGGGGATCGCCGCGTTGCGGCCGGTGCCGCCCTCCACCACCTTCACCATCAGCTCCTGCATCCGCATCGCGGTCAGCGGGGTCATGGCCCGGCCGAGGCTCTGCCGGCCGGCGCGGCGGACCGGGTCGCCGTCGTCCTGTGTCGTGCGGTCCACCAGGTAGGGGGCCTTGAGCTCCCCGCCGTTGGCGACGGCCGCCGCCACCATCGCCATCTGCAGCGGGGTGGCCTTGGTGTTGAACTGGCCGATCGAGGACAGGGCCAGCTGGTCGGGGCTCATGTCGGTGTCGAAGTTGGACCGCGACACCCAGGCCGGCACGCGCAGCCCGGCGTCGTTGAAGCCGAACCGCCGCGCCGCCTCGGTCATCCCGCGCAGCCCGACCTGTACGCCGATCTTCGCCATCACCGTGTTGCACGACCACTGGATCGCATCCGCCATCGAGGCGTCGGCGCAGCCCGTCCCCGCGTTCGGCAGCAGGGTGCTGGTGCCCGGCAGCGGGTACGGGTCCGGGGTCTCGGTCGGCGCGTCCACGTCGGAGACCACGCCCGCGTCGAGGGCGGCGGCGGCCGTCACGATCTTGAACGTGGAGCCGGGCGGGTACGTCTCGCGCAGCGCACGGTTGAGCATCGGCTTGGCGGGGTCCGCGTTGAGCTTCTCCCAGGCCTCCTTGACCTTCGGCCCCGTGCCGGAGAGTACGGCCGGGTCGTAGGAAGGGCTGCTGACCAGCGCGAGGATCCTGCCCGTGGCCGGCTCCACGGCGGCGACCGCGCCGCGCTTGCCCGCGAGCCCGGCGTACGCGGCCAGCTGCATCTTCGCCCGGATGGTGGTGACGGCGTCGCCGCCGCCGGGGCGGCCGCGCGAGAGCTCGTACCAGAGCGGGAAGGCCGAGAGCCCGGGGTCGGTGCCGGAAAGGACCGGGTCCTCGGCGCGTTCCAGGAAGCTGGTCCCGTAGGTCTGGGAGGCGAAACCGGTGACGGGCGCGTAGAGCGGGCCGTTCTTGTACGTGCGCTCGTAGCGGAGCAGTTGGCGGCTGTCCCGGGAGCCGGTGACGGGGCGGCCGTCGACGGTGATGTCCCCGCGCGGTTCGGCGTACCGCTCGATGGCGGGGCGTTTGTTGGCCGGGTTCGCGCCGTAGCCCGCGGACTCCCAGACCTGTACGCGGCCGACGTTGACCAGCAGGGCGACGAGCAGCAGGGCGCAGAAGTACGCGCACCAGCGGATGTAGCGGATCACGCTTCGGCCTCCTCGGCCGGTCCGGGCCTGCGGGCGCTGTCGCTGAGCCGGACCAGGAGGGCGACGATGATCCAGTTGGTGACCACGGAGGAGCCTCCCTGGGCGAGGAAGGGCATCGCCATGCCGGTCAGCGGGATCAGGCCGGTGACTCCGCCGGCGATGACGAACACCTGGAGCGCGACGATCGAGGCGAGTCCGGTGGCGAGGAGCCGGCCGAAGGGGTCGCGCAGCGCCAGCCCGGCACGGAATCCGCGGGCGACGAGGAGCCCGTAGAGGAGCAGGATCGCGGTGAGGCCGACGAGGCCGAGCTCCTCCCCGGCGGTGGCCAGGATGAAGTCCGATTTGGCGGCGAAGCCGATGAGGAAGGACTGGCCGTGGCCGAGCCCGGCGCCGAGCAGTCCACCGGCTCCGAAGGCGAAGAGGGACTGGGCGAGCTGGCCGGGGCCGTCCCCGCGCTCGATGGAGGCGAAAGGATTCAGCCAGTCGTCCACGCGGCTGTTCACGTGCGGCTCGAACGTCCCGACGGCGTACGCGCCCACGGCCGCGAGCAGCAGCCCGATGGCGATCCAGCCGATCCGGCCGGTGGCCGTGAACAGCATGATCACGAAGAGGCCGAAGAAGAGCAGCGAGGTCCCGAGGTCGCGCTCCAGGACGAGCACGCCGACGGAGAGCAGCCAGATGGCGAGGATCGGGCCGAGCACCCGGCCCGGCAGCAGTTTCAGCTTCCAGAAGAGGGTGCGGCCGGTCAGGGCCAGGGCGGTGCGGTTCGCCGCGAGGTAGGAGGCGAAGAAGACCGCGAGCAGGATCTTGGCGAACTCCCCCGGCTGGAAGGAGAGCCCGGCGAACCGGATCCAGATGTGCGCGCCGTTCACGGCCGGGAAGAAGACGGGCACCAGCATCAGCGCGAGCGCCGCGGCGACGGACAGGTACGCGTACTTCTGCAGCACCCGGTGGTCGCGCAGCAGCGCGACGACGAGCACGAAGAGCACCATCCCGAGGGCGGACCAGCGCAGTTGCTCACCGGCGGTGGCGTTCGTGGGGGTGGTGGCGTCGAGGCGCTGGATGAGGACCAGGCCGAGGCCGTTGAGCAGGAAGGCGATCGGGAGCAGCAGCGGATCGGCGTACGGGGCGCACAGGCGGACGGCGAGGTGGGCGGCGAGCGCGGCCACGGCGAGGCCGGCGGCGTAGTGGGCGGCGGGCGCGGGGACGTGGCCGGTGGTGGCGATTCCCACGTAGAGGTGGCCGAGGACGGAGATCAGCACGGCGCCGAAGAGCAGCGACAGCTCGACTCCGCGGCGCTTGGGCGCACGGGCGTCGGGGGGCGGTGGCGGGGCGGGTTCCGTCACCTTCGCCGTCAGAGCGGTCATACGGGGAAACGTAGCAAGGAGCCGGGCCGTATGTCCGCTTATGTCATAGTGTGCCGAAGAGTCGTCAGAACTGGTCGGAATTGAAGTAGCGGATCAGCTCGTCAGCGGATCAGGAGCCTCCTCCCATGGGACCTGCGGAGTTCATCGTCCTGGCCTTTCCGGAAGAACAGCTGCGGGTCGCGGCGGTCGAGGCGGTGATGGGGTTGCGCAAGGCCGGGGTCGTGCGGCTGATCGACGGGCTGGTGGCCACCAAGACGGCGTCCGGCGCCGTGCTGTCGGCGGAGTTCGACGAGTTCGTCGAACTCCGGGGGCTGCTCGCCCACCGGGAGGCGGCCCCGCTGATCGGTCCGGAGGACGTGCGGGAATCGGCCGAACTGATGGACCGCGGCAGCTGCGCGCTCCTCCTGGTCGTCGAACACGTCTGGGCCGAGGACGCCGCGATCGCCGTACGGGCGGCGGGCGGCCGGATCGCGGGAGCGGTCCGCCTCCCGGCGGACCGGCTGGGGGTGGCCTGATGTTCATCCGCCCCATCGGTTCCGTGGTGAACCCCTCCCAGCGCCCCTCGGGCCACCCCCTGCTGCGCGGGATCCTGGCGCGCGGAGCCTACGTCTGGGACACGGCCCAGCACCCGGCGACCCCGGCGGGACCACAGCCGCCGGGCGGCCCGACCCCGGCCCGGGCCGGGGCTCCCGGCGCGGCACCGGGTGCGAGCCCACAGCCCGGCCCGGCCCCTTCGCTCCCGGCGGCCCCCTCCGAACGCCGGGAGCCCGCGGCCTCCCGCCCGGCTCCGCACCCCGGACCGGGAGCTCCGGAACCGGCCTCCCCCGGGGCCGACCTGACCGACCGCCTGACCCGACTGGCCGCCCTGGCCCGCGAGGGCCTGCTCACCCCGGAGGAGTTCTCGGCGGCCAAGGCCCGGCTGCTGCGCGACTGACGACCGGGCCCGGTCAGCCGACGGTGGGCGCTTCGAAGGTCTCGACCGGGCCGAACTCGCCGAAGGTGATCTTGTTGCCGCCGGCCATGCCGCGCATCTCCACCCGCTGCTCGAAGCGGAGCGTGCGGCCGTGGGCGTCGATCCACTGGTCGCAGTCGAAGCCGGTGACGCCCTTCGCCTTCATCGACCGGTGTACGCGCGGATCGACCGAGGCGATCTGATCGAGGCCGAGGCGCCCGGCGAGGTGGTGGGCGGGGATCCCGCCCAGGTCCTCCATGCCCTTCCTCGCCGAAGGACCGGTGGCGAGCAGGAGCTTCGCGTACCCCGTGTAGCTCGCCTGGTTGTCCGGGGATGCCGGCATCCTGATCCAGGCGTCGCCCGGCTTGAGACGGTCGCGGACGTAGGTGCCGTCCGCCGTCATGACGCTCTCCATCCAGACAGCCTGCGCAGCCGGAAGCGCGTCCGTGGAGCGGGTCTCCATCCGGCCGGTGAACAGGGTTTCGAAGTTGCCCCGGCCCGTGGTCGTGGCGACGTCCTTCCCGGCGAGCTGAGTGGACGCCTTCATCGTCGCCGCATAGGGCGTCCGCCCGGCCTCCGCGAGGGCCTTCTCCACGTCGAACACACGAACTGGTTTCCGCCCTGCCGGCCGAGTCCCCCCGACCCGCCAACCGGGTGACCCCGGCCCGGCAGGCCCGCACCGTTGGGCGATTTGTCATACCGCGCGTGGCAGCATCGGCCGCCAGGAGGTGACCCCATGTCACGACGACGCAGACGTCGGCTGCTTCGCGCCGCGTGCCTCGCCGCAGCCCTCGTCGCGGCCGGCCCGCTCCCCGCCGCACACGCCGAGCCGCCCGCCGCACCCGCGGCCCCGGAGGTTCCCGCCGCCCCGGAGGCACCGGAGGCACCGGAGGCACCGGAGGCACCGGGGACACCGGACGCCCCCACGACACCCGATGTCATCGCGGCCCCCGCCGCGCCCGCCGAACCCGTCGGCGTCCTCCTCACCCGGCTGCAGGGCCTCTACCAGCGCGCCGAGCAGGCCACCGAGGCCTACAACGCCGCCGAGACCGCCCTCACCGCGCGGCAGCGCGAGGAGACCCGGCTCAGCACCGAGCTCGGCAGGGCCCGTAGTGCCGTCACCGACGCCCAGGCCACCACGGGCCGGCTGGCGCGCGAGCAGTACAAGGGGGCCCGCGGGTTCTCCCCGTACGCCCGGATGCTGTTCGCCGGGGACCCCCAAGGGGCGCTGGAGCAGCGCCGGGTCGCCGCGCGCGAGGGGGCCCGGCGGGCCGCCGCGCTGGAGCGGCTCACCCGGGGCGAGAAACAGGCGGACACCCTCGCCACCGCCGCCCGCAAGGCCCTGGACTCCGAGCAGAAGCTGGCCGCCGAAACCAAGCGGCGCAAGGAGGAGGCCGCCACACAGCTCAAGGACGTCGAGCGGATGCTGGCCTCGCTCAGCCCCGCCCAGCTCACCGAGCTGGAGACGCGCGAGGCCGAGGACACCGCCACCGCGCAGCGGGAGCTGATCGGTTCGGGGAAGCTGGGCAGCGGCGGCGCGCCCCCGCTCCGCACCCCCACGGCGGCCGGCGGCACGGCCCTCACGTACGCGGCCGCCCAGATCGGGAAGCCGTACGTCTGGGGCGCCGAGGGGCCGGCCTCCTTCGACTGTTCCGGACTGACCTCGCAGGCCTGGGCGCACGCGGGCCGCGAGATCCCCCGGACCAGTCAGGAGCAGTGGGCCCGGCTCCCCAGGGTGCCGCTCGACGAACTGCGGCCCGGTGACCTGGTGGTGTACTTCCCGACCGCCACCCACGTGGCCCTGTACGTCGGCGACGGCAAGGTCATCCAGGCGCCCCGGCCGGGCGCGAAGGTGAAGGTCTCGCCGATCGCCGCGAACCCGCTGCTCGGCGCGGTACGGCCGGACCCCGACGGGGCGCCGCTGCGCGCCTTCACTCCGCCGCCGCTGTCCGAGGACGCGACGGCGGGGGACGACACGGGCTACTCGGAGGCCGAGGCCCCCGCGACGTCCGCCAGGTAGTCCGCCGCGTCCTCGGGGTCGTAGAAGTACGCGTCGAAGTCGGCCGGGTTGTCGAAGCCGTTGGCGAATCGATCCGCCACCGGCTGGAGCTGCCCGGCCGCACCGATCAGGTTCAGCACGTGCTCCGGCGGGACGCCGAGCATGGCGTTCGTCCACTGGGTGGTGGGCTTGCCGCTGGTGAACCAGTACTTGTCGAAGGTCGCCTTCATCCACGCCTCGTCGAACGGGTTGTCCCCGTGCATGAGGATCGAGGAGAGGTACGAGGCCGCGCACTTGGCGGCGGAGTTCGAACCCTGCCCGGTGATCGGGTCGTTGGCGACGGCCACGTCCGCCACGCCCAGCACCAGCCCGCCGCCGGGCAGTCGGCCGACGGGGCCCCGGACGACGGGGGCGTACCGCCCGGCGAGCGTGGCGCCCGCGTCCGTCAGCTCCACCTTCGTCGCCCGCGCGTACTCCCAGGGAACGAACTTCTCCATCAGGTCCAGCGTCAGCGCAAGGTGGTCCGCCGGGTCCTTCACCCCGCCGAAGGCGTCGACCGGTCCGCCCGGGATCCCCTCCCAGAACAGGATGTCGGCCCGCCCGGAGGTGGTCAGCGTCGGGATCACGAAGAGCTCGCCGACGCCCGGGACCAGGTTGCAGCGCACGGCGTCCGTCTCCGGGTGCTCCGGGCGCGGGGCCAGCCCGTGCACGTACGAGACGGCGAGGGCGCGCTGCGGAGCGTCGTACGGGGAGCGGGCCGCGTCCCGGCCGAACAGCGAGACCAGCTCGCCCTTGCCGGCCGCGACCAGGACCAGGTCGTAGGTGCGGGAGAAGAAGTCCAGGTCGGAGACGGACGCCCCGTGGATGACCAGCTGGCCGCCGCGCTGCGCGAAGGTGTCGAGCCAGCCGGCCATCTTCACGCGCTGGTCGACGGACTGGGCGAAGCCCTTCAGCTTGCCGAGCCAGTCGATGGCGCGGCTGCTGTCGGGGGCGGAGACCGAGACGCCCAGGCCGCCGATCTTCGGCGCCTGCTGCTCCCAGAAGTTGAGCTTGAGGTCGCGCTCGTGCTGGAGCGCCGTGTCGAACATGCACTGGGTGGACATGACCCGCCCGGTGCGGATCTCGTCCGCCGTCCGGTTGGACATGAGGGTGACCTCGTACCCCTTCGCCTGGAGTCCGAGGGCGAGCTGGAGACCGGACTGGCCGGCGCCGACGACGAGTATCTTGCGCATCTGCACGTTCTCTATTCGGGGGTCGAGTCGAGGGCGTGGCCCACGAGGGTCATCAGGGATTCCAGTACCGTGACCCGGCGCCGTGCGTCCATGATCACGACGGGTACGCGCGCCGGTATGGTCAGCGCCTCCCGCACGTCCTCCGGTTCGTACGAAGGCGTGCCCTCGAAGTGGTTGACGGCCACGGCGTACGGCAGCCCGCAGCTCTCGAAGTAGTCGAGCGCGGGGAAGCAGTCGCGCAGCCGCCGCGTGTCCGCGAGGACGATCCCGCCGACGGCCCCGCGCACCAGGTCGTCCCACATGAACCAGAAGCGTTCCTGGCCGGGGGTCCCGTACACGTACAGGACGAGGTCGTCGTCGAGCGTGACGCGGCCGAAGTCCATGGCGACGGTGGTGGTGTGCTTGTCCGGGGTCGAGGACAGGTCGTCGGTCGGAGCGGCGGCCTCGGTCATCACCGCCTCGGTGCGCAGCGGCCGGATCTCGGAGACGGAGCCGACGAAGGTGGTCTTGCCCACCCCGAAACCGCCCGCCACCAGCACCTTCACGGCGACGGGCGCGCGCGAGCGGTCGTACTGCCAGGGCTGTACGGGCTCGTCCGGATCCGGGTCCGGACCGGCGGCCGAGTCGGGGTCCGTGTTCGGGGAGAAGAGATCGGTTTCAGAGACGGCGGAGCCCACTGAGCACCCTTTCGAGCAGAGCGCGGTCGGGACGGCCGCTGCCGTGCCCGGTCCCGTAGACACGGATCCTGCCCTGGTCGGCGAGGTCGCTGACCAGGACGCGGACCACGCCGAGCGGCAGCTTCAGCAGTGCGGCGATCTCGGCGATCGTGCGCATGCGGCGGCACACCTCGACGATCGCCGGCATCTCCGGCATCCGGTCGGCCTTGCGCGGCTCGGACACCTTGGTGTCGAGGGCCGCGACGAAGGTCTCGACGTGCAGGATCTGCGTGAAGCGGGTGCGGCCGCCCGTAAGGGAGTACGGGCGTACGCGGGCGGGACGGCGATCGGCGCCGCGTATCGGCAGCCGGTCGGAGGCCGGACTCCTCACGGGGTGTTCTCCATCGACTGGCGCAGCTCACTGCGGACTTCGGGGGTCAGGACGTGGCCGGCGCGGCCCACGAACAAGGCCATGTGGTAGGCGACGACGCTCATGTCGCAGTCGGGCGTGGCGTGCACGCCGAGGAGCGAGCCGTCGCTGATGGCCATGACGAACACGGAACCGTGCTCCATGGCCACCATCGTCTGCTTGACCGAGCCGCCGTCCATCAGGGCGGCGGCGCCCGTGGTGAGCGAGCCGAGGCCGGAGACGATGGTCGCGAGATCGGCGGACGCACCGCGGGGCCCGCTGGGGCGTGAGGGTGGTGCGGAGGATCCGCCGGGCGCGGATGGCGTGTCGGGTGCGACCGGATCGGAGGACAGCAGGAGGAGCCCGTCCGAGGACACGACGGCCACCGAATTGACCCCGGGGACCTCCTCGACGAGGTCGGTCAGCAGCCACTGAAGGTTGCGTGCCTGGGTGCTCAGTCCGTACGTACTGGACGCGTTCATGTGCGTGCCTCCTGTGCGGTGTCCCCCCGGTCGGTCTGCCCCTGGTCCTGCGGCGGGTCCTGCGGCGCGTCCTGACCGGGGGCGTGCGCGAGCTCGGCCTCCACGACGCGGCGCCCGTCCTGGGCGCCCCGGTAGAACCCGCCGAGGCGGCGGCGCAGCTCCTCGGCGTCCACCCGGCCCGGCGCCGGGCGCACCTCGTCGCCGCGCCCGGCGGCGACCACGCGCGGGCTCCGCTTGGGCAGCCCCTTGTCGGTGAGGAGTTCCTCCGGCTCGGCCCCCTTCGGGGCCGGGGTACCCGCGGCACCGGCGGGCGCCTCGGCCTGCGGCGGTACGCGGAACACCTGCTCGGCGGGCACCTCGACCGGCGCCGGGACCCGGAACACCTGCTCCATGGGCGGCAGTTGCCCGGCCGGAGGCGCGAACGCCGCCGGAGCGGGCTCCGGAGCCACCCGGGCGGGCTGCTCCGCGGCGGAGGCCTGCGCGGTCTCGTGCGCGGGCTCCGGCTCGGGGAAGGAGTCTGGGGCCGGCTCCGCGAAGAACTTCGGCTCCAGGTAGGGCTCCGGGTCCGCTTCCGCCGCGGACTCCGGGGCCTCGTAAGGCTCCGGGTCCGCGTAAGGCTCCCGGTCCGCGTAAGGCTCCGGGGATGCATCGAGGGCGGGCTCCGGCAGGGCCGGGGCCGTCTGGGTCGCGGCCGTCTGGGTCGCGGGCGTGGGGCTCTCGGGCGTGGGGGCGGCAAGGCCCCGTACGCGCGAGGGGAGGGTGTTCTCGTTGGCCTCCGCGATCACGCCGGGCAGGTGCAGCGCGGGTGCGCCCGGCGCGCCCAGGGTGTGGACCGGGGAGACCGGCGGGGTGGCGGGCAGCAGCGCCGCCGGTACGACGACCAGGGCCTCCGTACCGCCGTTCCGCAGGGTGCGCAGCTCGGCGCCGACCCCGTGCCGGGTCGCGAGCCGCCCGGCCACGTACAGGCCGAGGCCCAGGCCGTGCTCCGACTCGGGCTCCTCGTCGTACGCGTCCGGCGCGGCCAGCCGTTCGTTCAGCGTGGCCAGCCGGTCCCCGGTGATCCCGATGCCCTCGTCGATGACGGACAGCACCACGTCACCGGAGTCCTGCAGCCATCCGGACACCTTCACCTTGGCGTCCGGCGGCGAGAAGGTCGTGGCGTTCTCCAGCAGCTCGGCCAGTACGTGCGAGATGTCGTCGGCGGCGTGCCCGGCGACCTGCGTGTACGAGGGCAGCACTCCGAGGTCGACGCGCTCGTAGCGCTCGATCTCGCTGACCGCCGCCCGCATGACGTCGACCAGCGGGACCGCCGCGCCCTGTCCGTGGCCGTGTTCCTGGCCGGCGAGGACCAGCAGGTTCTCGTTGTGGCGGCGCATCACGGTCGCCAGGTGGTCGAGCTTGAAGAGGGTGGAGAGGCGGTCCGGATCCGGCTCCTCGGACTCCAGCTCCTCGATGACGGCGAGTTGGCGCTCGACGAGCCCCAGGGTCCGCAGGGACAGCGATACCGACGTGGTCGACATGATGCGGCGGTGCTCTTCCAGCCCCGCCCGCAGCTGCGCGAGCTCTGCCTCCAGCGCCTCCCGGCCGGCCGAGAGCGCCTCGTTGCGGCCGATGAGGCGGCGGCGGTCGGCGTCGAGCCCGGCGATCCGGGTGTGCAGGGAGACCGTCTGGTCGCGCACCGAGTTGAGGTGGCGCACGACCTCGGCGAACTCGTCGTTGCGGCCCGTGAACCGGACCGGCTGCACCGAGCCCTCCGGCGTCGCCAGCCGTGCCGCGCCGCGCCGCAGGACCGACAGCGGGCGGGTCAGGGAGCGCGCGATGGCGGTGGAGAAGCCGAGGGTGAGGAGGAACAGCACGCCGAGGAAGGCGAGCTTGATCTCCAGCGCGGTCACGTCGTCGTCGCGCAGCGCGGCGAGCGCGGTGGCGCGCTGGCCGGCGAGGGTGGCCTCGACCGAGCGCATCCGGTCGACGCGGGCGGTGAGGGCCGGTCCGACGGTGCCGGGGTCGAGCCTGCGGTCGGCGGCCGAGAGGGAGGGCCGGTCGGTGAGCCGGTTGAGGTAGTCGTCGGCCGTCTTGACCTCGGGTCCGGTGACGGTGGCGGCGAGGCTCTGGCGCACGTCGGGCCGTGCGGCCCGTGCGAAGTCGTCGAGCGCGCCCTGCTCCCGTACGCGCGCCCGCTGGGCGGCTGCGGCGAGTTCGTCCACGTAGGCGCTGCCCGGCTGCCGGTCGCCGCCCGGTACGGACAGCGCGGCGAGCAGCAGTCCGCGGGTAGCGGAGGCCTGCTCCGCGGCCTGGCCGAGGGGGCCCAGCGGGCGGGTGGTGACGAGGGCGTCCGCGGCGCGCGGCGGGGTCAGCTCGGCGAGCCGGCTGCTCGGCGCGAGGAGTTCGGCGATCACTCCGGAGTAGGCCTGGTGTGCGGTGAGGGCGCTGTCCTTGCCCTCGATGGACTCGGTGCGGACGGCGCCGACCCGGCCGAGGGCCTGGGCCAGCTCCTCGTCGGCCTCGGCCTGGACCTCGGCGAGCTGGCGGTCGGTGCCGGCGGCGCGTGCCTGGACCGCGGCGGCCTGCTTGCCCCGGACGCCGCCGGGGCGGCCCTTGGCCACGTACGCGGTGACGGCGTCGCGCTCGTCTCCGAGCAGGTGGGCGAGGGTGAGGGTCTGCCGGCTCCGGTCCGCGAGGGTGACCAGCTCCTGGGAGTCCTTCAGGTCCGCGGAGGCGGACAGGACGGCGGGCGCTCCCGCCGCGAGGACGGCGAGCCCGGCCACGGCGACCCCGATGACCAGCCTGCGGCGCACGCGGACGCGGCGCCCCGCGGGAGCGGTCGCGGAGACCGGGCCGTCGGGGGCTCGTCGGACGGGTGCGGTGCCGTCGGGTGCGGTGCCGTTCGCGACGGTGCCGTTCTTCCGAGGCCGCTTCTTCTGCACCGGTGCTCGCAATCCTGTTTACGTGTGCTGCTCGTGCTCGTTGTCTGTCGGGGCCGGGGTGACGGCCGGTCACCGCAGACGGTCACCCGCCTCCGTTGTACCGCCGTGCCGTACCGCCGCACCGCTTCAGACCCTCGCAGTGAGTTGGGAAGAGGGCCGTACATCGCCCGCCCGGCCACACGAAGGAGTGAACAGCACGGAAGAGTGGGCGACCAACTCGGCGATCGGCTGTCAGAGCCCGGCCGTGGACGGGTGGTTGAAAGATCGATGCGGCTTTTGGCAGGATGCCCGCCCACATGACGCGGGTCACCCTGCCGACGCCGGGGGACCCTTGACGCCCCACCCGTCCCGCTTTGGTACGGACCTTCCCCGGCCCTTCCCGCCCTCACGGAGCCCCGCGCGGGCAGAATGTCAGCATGCGCATCGATCTCTCCTCGGCCCCCGGCAATCCGGAACGCCCCAACGAGGACTGGCTGTCGGCCGCGATCCCCGCCTCGGGCGGTGGCGTCCTGGTGGCCCTCGACGGGGTCACGCCACCTCCGGGCGAGGTCGGATGCGCGCACGGAGTGCCGTGGTTCGCGGCCCGGCTGGGCGGCCGATTGACCGAACTGTCCGGATCGCGCCGGGACATGCCCCTGGACCGGGTCCTGGCGGAGGCCATCCGCGACACCGCGGACGCCCATCGCGACACGTGTGACCTTTCTCACGTCCGGACGCCGCAGGCCACGGTGGTCGTGGTCCGCTGGGACGAGTCCTGGGTCGAGCACCTGGTGCTCTCGGATTCCGTACTCCTCCTCCAGGCGCCCGGTGGCGAGGTGCGCGCGGTCCTCGACGACCGGCTGGACCGGATCCCGCGCGAGCAGCTGCGTACGCACGCCTCCGCCGACGCGCTGCGCAATGCGGAGGGCGGATTCTTCACCGCCGCCGCGGACCCGGAGGTGGCTGCCCGGGCGGTGACCGGGCGGACGCCGCGCGCGCAGGTGCGGGCGGTGGCGGCGCTCACGGACGGGGCCGGCCGGTGGACGGACACGTTCGGGGAGGGCGACTGGGCCGAATGCCTGGCCGTGCTGCGCAAGGAGGGCGCGCGGTCCCTGATCGACCGGGTGCGCACACTGGAATCGGACCCTGGCCGGGCACACCGCCGCGGCAAGCGCCACGACGACGCGTCGGCGGCTTACGCGGAGCTCTAGAAAAAAACTAGGGGCTCCCGACGGCGCCCCGGCCCCGGGTGCTGCTACTCCCCGCCCGCGTTCAACTGGTTCAGGAGCCGGGCCAGTTCCGCCACTTCTCCGCGGTCCCAGTCCGCGAGCTTGCGCATGTACTGCTCGCGCCGGGCGCCCCGGACCCGCAGGAAGCGCTCCCGGCCCTCCTCGGTGAGGCCGACCAGGAAGGCCCGCCCGTCGGCCGGGTCCGGTTCGCGGGCCAGCAGGCCCAGTACCTCCAGGGCCCGCAGCTGCCGGCTCATCGTGGCCTTGCCGACCCCGAAGTACGCGGCGAGCTCGGTCGCCCGCTGCCGCCCGGCGGCCTCCAGCCGCACGAGGAGCCCGTACGCGGCCGGTTCCAGCTCCGGGTGCAGCTCGCGCGCCATCTCCCCCGAGGAGGCGCGGGCCCGTCGGAGGAAGACGGACAGCTCCCGCTCCAGGGCAAGGAACTCCTGGTCTTCGGTCCCGTGCAAGGCCCGCTCCTTCTCTGGTGTGTGGCCCACCAGTATTTCGCAGCGGGTACGCCGGGGACCCGGGGCCCCGCCGGAGCGGGGGACCCCGGGCCCCTGGTACGTGCCCTCCGGGTCAGGCCGCGGCCGTCACCGGGACCTCGTCCGCGGCCAGCGCCAGCTCCAGGACCTGCCGTACGTCGGTCACCGGGTGCACCGACAGCCCTGCCAGCACCTCGGCGGGAACGTCGTCCAGATCGGCCTCGTTCCGCTTCGGGATGATGACGGTGGTCAGCCCGGCCCGGTGCGCGGCCAGCAGCTTCTGCTTGACCCCGCCGATCGGCAGCACCCGCCCGGTCAGCGAGACCTCGCCGGTCATGGCCACGTCCGTGCGGACCTGCCGGCCCGACAGCAGCGAGGCCAGCGCCGTCGTCATCGTGATGCCCGCGCTCGGACCGTCCTTGGGCACCGCGCCCGCCGGGAAGTGGATGTGCACGCCCCGGTCCTTCAGGTCGGCGACGGGGAGCTCCAGCTCGGCGCCGTGCGAGCGCAGGAAGCTGAGCGCGATCTGCGCCGACTCCTTCATCACGTCTCCGAGCTGGCCCGTCAGCGTGAGCCCGGCCCCGCCCGTCTCCGGATCGGCCAGCGAGGCCTCGACGAACAGGACGTCGCCGCCCGCCCCGGTCACGGCGAGGCCGGTGGCCACGCCCGGTACCGCGGTGCGCCGCTCCGCCGGGTCCTGCGCGGACTCCGGTACGTGGTGCGGCCGCCCGATGAGTGCCCGCAGGTCCTCGGCGCCGATCCGCAGCGGCAGCTCCCGCTCCCCCAGTTCGTGCTGGGAGGCCACCTTGCGCAGCAGCCGGGCGAGGGAGCGCTCCAGGGTGCGCACGCCCGCCTCGCGGGTGTACTCCCCTGCCAGTTTGCGCAGTGCGTCCTCCTCCAGGACCACTTCCTCCGCGGCCAGGCCCGCGCGCTCCAGCTGCCGGGGCAGCAGGTGGTCGCGGGCGATGACGACCTTCTCGTCCTCGGTGTAGCCGTCGAGGCGGACCAGTTCCATCCGGTCGGCGAGGGCCTCGGGGATGGCCTCCAGCACGTTCGCGGTGGCGAGGAACACCACGTCGCTCAGGTCCAGTTCCACCTCCAGGTAGTGGTCCCGGAAGGTGTGGTTCTGGGCGGGGTCGAGGACCTCGAGCAGCGCGGCCGCCGGGTCTCCCCGGAAGTCGGAGCCGACCTTGTCGATCTCGTCGAGCAGGACGACCGGGTTCATGGACCCGGCCTCCTTGATCGCCCGTACGATCCGGCCGGGCAGTGCGCCCACGTACGTACGCCGGTGCCCGCGGATCTCCGCCTCGTCGCGGACGCCGCCGAGGGCCACGCGGACGAACTCGCGCCCCATGGCGTGGGCCACGGACTCCCCGAGGGAGGTCTTGCCGACGCCCGGAGGGCCTACGAGCGCCAGCACGGCCCCGCCCCTGCGCCCGCCGACGACGCCCATCCCGCGCTCGGAGCGGCGCTTGCGCACCGCCAGGTACTCGGTGATCCGGTCCTTCACGTCGCTCAGCCCGGCGTGCTCCGCGTCCAGGACGGCGCGGGCTCCCCGGATGTCGTACTCGTCCTCGGTCCGCTCGTTCCAGGGCAGTTCGAGCACGGTGTCCAGCCAGGTGCGGATCCAGGACCCCTCCGGGGACTGGTCGCTGGAGCGCTCCAGCTTGTCGACCTCCTTGAGGGCGGCTTCCCGGACCTTCTCGGGCAGGTCGGCGGCCTCGACCCGGGCCCGGTAGTCGTCGGACTCCTCCCCCTCCTTCTCCCCGCTGAGCTCGCGCAGTTCCTTGCGCACGGCGTCGAGCTGACGCTTCAGCAGGAACTCGCGCTGCTGCTTGTCGACGCCGTCCTGGACGTCCTTGGCGATGGACTCGGCGACGTCCTGCTCGGCGAGGTGGTCGCTGAGGGCCTTGACCGCGAGCCGCAGCCGGGCGACGGGGTCGGCCGTCTCCAGCAGCTCCACCTTCTGCTCGACGCTCAGGAACGGGGAGTAGCCGGAGTTGTCCGCGAGGGCCCCGACCCCCTCGATCTGCTGCACCCGGTCCACGACCTGCCAGGCGCCGCGCTTCTTGAGCCAGCTCGTGGCGAGCGCCTTGTACTCCTTGACGAGCTCGGTGACGGCTCCGGGCAGCGGATCGGGAACGCCCTCCTCGACGCTCTCGCCCTTCACCCAGAGCGCCGCCCCGGGCCCGGTCGTCCCGGCCCCGATACGGACCCGGCCGCGCCCCCTGATCAGCGCCCCGGGGTCCCCGTCGGACAGCCGCCCCACCTGCTCGACGGTCCCGAGCACGCCGGTCGCGGCGTACTTCCCGTCGATGCGCGGCACGAGCAGCACCTTCGGCTTGTCCCCCGCGGCTGCGGCCTGAGCGGCCTCGACGGCACCCCGCACCTCGGCATCGGACAGGTCCAGCGGAACGACCATCCCAGGCAGCACGACCTCGTCGTCGAGCGGCAGTACGGGCAGGGTGAGCGTTACGGACGTCGAAGCCATGATCTTCCCTCCGGCAGTGAAGTTGAGCTATGCCGACTCAATGCATGTGCGCCCCCTGATGTTCCCCAACGCCCGTTCGCCGGGGGCGAACAGGGGTGGGAAGGTCCCGGCCGGGCGACGACATCGCCGGAAACACCCAGGTCACCGCGGCTGAAGGCGAGAGCAGATCGTCGAAGCCTTGTAGGTCACGGAGGGACGGACGGACTGGCTGACGGACGGGCAGACGCACGGACGGGCGCGGCTCAGGCCGCCGAGATGGCGATGTCGCCCGACGAGGTCCGTACGGCGAGGCGGGCGGTCGCGGACGAGTCCGCGGGGACGGAGATCTCCCGCTCGCCGGAGTCGGTGGAGACGTCGAGGGCGTACGGGGCCTGCGCCGCGGGAACCTTCACCCTGGCGTCGCCCGAGGTGGTTTCCACGGCGACCGAGGCAGGCGCCTTCGTGAAGGCCAGGCGGACGTCGCCGGAGGAGGAGCGGGCGTCGGCGCCCGCCCCGGACAGTTCCCCGGCGGTGATCGAGCCCGAGGACGTACGGACCTTCAGCGGGCCGGCGATCCGGTCCGCCCGGACCGGGCCGGCGGAGGTCGTGACGTCCGCGGCGGCCACCCCCGCCACCGTGACGCGGCCGCTGCTGCTCTCGGCCCGGACCGTCGCGGAGGCCGGTACCTCCAGGCGGTAGTCGACGGAGCAGCGGCCGGAGCAGTCGCCGTTGGTGAGGGTCAGGACGCCGCCGGCGATCCGCTGGGCGGGCACGGGCACCGTGTCGCCGTAGTAGCGGACGGTGCGGTGGACCGTCACGCCCGGACCGGATCCGGCGACCACCTCGATGGAGCCGCTGCCGGTGTCCGACACCTCGACCGCGGTGACGGCCTCGGTCACCGTGGCATCGGCGCTCGCCGTCTTCTCCGGTCCGCGCCGGGAGGCGAGCGAGTCGAAGGAGCAACCGGTGAGCAGCAGACCCGCGGCGAGGGCTGCGGCGGTGTACGTGGCGGTGACGGTGGCCTTGGCGCTGCGCTTCGTTGTCATGCTTCGATCGTGCCCGTGCGGGGCCCCGGGGGGGCATGGGGCCGGTGCCCGGATCCGGGGTGGGGCTAACCCCCGGCCGGGGGGCGGGATTTGGGCGGGCGGGGCGAGATCCGGAGCGGCCGGCCTGGGCGGCCTAACTCCCCTGTACGACCGGCCGGTCCGGGGAGGGCATGCCCCACTCGCTCCAGGAGCCGTCGTACACGGCGAGTTCCCCGTACCCGGCGAGGTCCGCGCCGAGGGCGAGCACGCAGGCCGTGACCCCGGAGCCGCAGCTGAAGTACAGCCGCTCCCGCTCGCCCGCCGCCGCGCCGAAGGCGGTACGGAGTTCGGCTGCGGGGCGCATCAGGCCGTCGGGGCGCTGCAGTTCGCCGAAGGGGAGGCTGACCGCGCCCGGCATGTGGCCGCCGCGCAGGCCCGGACGGGGCTCGGGGGCGGTGCCGGCGAAGCGTTCGCGGGTCCGGGCGTCGAGCACCGCGGCGGCCGGATCGGCCAGGGCCGCCGAGACGGTGGCCGCGTCCACCAGCAGCCCGGCGCGGGGCCGTGCCGTGAAGGAGCCGCGCGGGCCCTCGTACCCCGGCGGGCGCTCCTCCACCGACAGCCCGGCGGCGAGCCACGCGGGCAGCCCGCCGTCGAGGACGGCGACCCGGTCGAAGCCCATGGCACGCAGCATCCACCAGGCGCGGGCGCTGGAGTAGATCCCGGCGCCGTCGTACGCGACGACCGTGCTGGTGTCGTCGACGCCGAGGGCGCGCATCGCCTCGGCGAAGGCGGCGGGGCCGGGCATGGTGTGCGGGGCGGCGGCGGTGTGGTCGGACAGCGCGCCGTCGAGATCGAAGGGACGGGCGCCCGGAATCCGCCGGCCCGTGTCGCGGTGCGCCCCGACGGAGGCGTCGAAGACGACGAGCCCGGGTATCCCGAGCCGCTCCGCGAGCCAGTCGCCGCTGACGAGCGGACCGGGCGGCACGAGGCCGTGTGAGTGGGGGTGGGCTGCGTCCATTCGGCACCTCCGGCAGAAGTCGGCGGGCCCCGGCGAGGTCGGCGGCCCGCCCCCATCCTCCCTCCCGCGCCCCCACCTCCTGCGAACCCACCCCTCTTGCAGGCACGTTGCCCACGGCACACCGCCCCCGGGGCGAACCGGCGCCCAACCCCCCGTACTCCGCGCACGCGATGGGACGGTGCCGGGCGCTTCGTGCACGTGGCGGGCCGGATCCAGCCTCGCCGACGTGTGAGGCGCGGGGTTCGGGGCGCAGGCGCGGGGTTCGGGGCGCAGGCGCGGGGTTCGGGGCGCAGGCGCGGGGTTCGGGACGGAGCCCCGGTACCCCGCGGAGCAGTCGGTACGCCGGGGCATGGGGACGGGACAGCGCGCCGGGAGCGGACCCGCGGGCCCGCCGGGAGCTACGGGCAGTCGTCCGGCCGGGCGAAGAGGGCCACGCGGGCGCCGCGCACGTCCGTCACGGAGCACAGGTCGAAGGAGGAGACCAGCGTCTGGCGTTTCACCGCCTCGGCCGGGTGGCCGTCCACCGGCTGCCCCACCGGGTCGAGCAGGGCGACCACCCGGTCGACGGCCGGGTCCAGCAGGGCCGCCTGGATCTCCTCCGGAGTGCGCTCCACGCCCTGGAGGCTCCGCGAAGCCGCCGGGGTGCGGGACAGGGCGAGGTCGCGGAGGGGTCCGTAGGTGTCCGGCGAGGACAGCAGCCATTCGCGCCGCCGCGAGGGGAGGAACAGCACCGCGTCGCCCGGGCGCGCGAGTGCGTGGACGGCCGCCGCGACGGCCCGCGCGTCGTCCTTGCGGCTCTCGGGCGTACGCAGCCACGCGGACCAGAACCCGACCGGGACGAGCAGGACTCCGACCAGCGGCCACACCCACCAGCCCCGCGCCGTGGCGAGCCGCGCCCCCGCGAGGAGGGCGAGGCCGGCGAGTGCGTAGAGGACGTACCGGTCCACGTACCAGGGGTGCACCAGCGAGATGGCGAGCAACAGCCCGGGGGGCAGCAGCGCCAGCGGCAGGGCGACCCGTACGAGTCCCCGCGCGGCTCCCCGCGCCAGGAGCAGCGAGGCCGCCGCGAGGACCCCGTACGCCGCCCAGTCCTGCCAGCTCGGCCGCCCGAGCCAGCCCAGCTGCTGCTGCGCCTGCCGCGCGCTGACCAGGGCGAGCGGCAGCAGCGCGGCCACCACGGCCCCGGCGGCGAGCCGCCAGCCACGGGAGCGCCGGGCGGCGAACGCGTGCGCGGGCAGCGCCAGTACGGCGAACTCGTGCAGCCAGCACCCCAGCACGAGCACGACGGCGTAGGCGACCCAGCGCTCGCGCAGCATCAGGTACGTGGCCCAGACGACGGCCGCGGCGACGAGCGCGTACGAGCGCCCCTCCTGGGCGTACATCTGCACGGGCGGCAACAGCGCGTACCCGACCCCGGCCAACAACGCGACCCGACCGGGGCGGTCGGACCGGTCGACGGGGGCCGGGCCGCCGGACCGGTCGAGGCCGCCGGGACCTTCGGGCCCACCGGATCCGTCGGCGCCGCCGAATCCGGCGGACCCGCCCGAGCCGCCGGACCCGTCGAAACGGCCGGAGCGGCCGAGGCGCTCCGGGCCACCGGCCCACTCGGGCCGGTCGGCAGGGGCCGGGCCGCCAGACCCGCCGGGCCGGGCCGGTCGGTCGAGGCCCCTGGGCCCCCAGCGCCGGTCGAGGCGGTCGGGGCGGTCAGGGGCGCCGGGCCGGTCAGGGGCGCCGGGCCCGTGCTCCCCGCCCCCGCGGCGCGGCACCGCGGCCGTCAGGTGGTGGGCCACCGCGGCCACGCCTGACGCCGCGAGGGCGGTGGCGGCCACCGAGGGGAGGCGCAGCGCCCAGAGGCCCCAGAGGCCGGAGTCGGGGGCGTCGGTGCCCGTCGCCGCGAAGACCGCGTGCATCAGCAGGTAGTAGAGGCCGTGGACGGCGTCGACCTGGGCGAGCAGTTCCCAGAGCTGTCCGAGCGGCCGGTGCGCGACCTGCCACGTGACGGACTCGTCGCGCCACATGGAGCCGCCCCGCGAGAGGCCCCAGAGGCCGAGCGCGAGGGCGGTGAGCGGCGGCAGCCAGCGCCAAGGGGCGAAGCGGCGGATGTCGGCCTCCGGGTGCTATCCGTGCGGGTGGTGCTGACTCCATACTCGGGGTTCGAGCCGGATACCTGCGGGGGTGGGGCGTGCGAGCACGTGGTGGGCGAGTGGGTTTGGCGACGGCGGCCGTGGCGCTGGCCGTGGTGGCGGGCTTGGGCGGTTGCTCCTCCGGCGGGCCCAAGGGGGGTGGGGCCTCACCGACACCGAACGCGAGCACGGGGACCGGTACCGGCCCCGCCTCGAGCAGCGCCCCGTCCGGGACGGCGACGGGCGACGCCCCGGGGACGCCGTCCCCCGGTCAGAGCGCCGGCCAGAGCCCGGCACCGGGCACCGGCACGACCGCTCCCGCCCCGCGGCCCGCGCCCAGTACCTCCGCTCCCGCGCCCGCGCCCAGCGGCTCGGTGCCCACCGTCGGCGAGACCCTCGTCGCGGTCACCCGCAGCGGCGGCATCACCGGAAAGACCCACACCTTGATCATCAAGGGTGACGGATCGTTCCTGCGGCTCAACGCGAAGGCCGAGACGGTGGACCGCGGCAAGCTCTCGGCCGCCGCCCTCACAAAACTGCGCACCGCGCTCCGGGAGGCGGACTTCCCCCGCCTGCCGCGGATCTCGTTCCCCGACCAGCCCGCCGCCGACGCGTTCACGTACGCCTTCCGGCACGGCGGCCACGAGGTCGCCGCCGCCCAGACCACGCTGCCGCGCCCCCTGGAAGGGGTCCTGAGCGCCCTGCCGCCCTTCGAGCCGCGCTGAAACGCGCAGCCCTCCCGGGACCGGCGGACGGGGGTACCACCCCAACCGCCCACCGCCCCGGTCACCCCAACCGCCCACCGCCCCGGTCACCCCTACCGCCCCGTCACAGCCCCGTCCCCGCCACCGTGATCTCCCGTAGCCGCCGGTCCAGGTACCCGCGCAGCAGGACCGCCATGTCCACGCCCTGCGGGTCCAGCACCCACTGGATCTGGAACCCGTCCATCACCGCGATGATCTCGCGGCCGACGGCCTCGCAGTCCGTGTCCGGCCGTACCTCGCCGCGCGCCACGCCCGCCCGGAGCAGGTCGACGCTGTAGCCGAGGACCCGGTCGTAGCGCTGCCGGAAGTAGGCGTGCGCGGGGTGGCCCGGGTTCCCGGACTCGCCGACCAGCGTGTTGTACATCCGTACGAGACCGGGCCGGCGGGCGTTGTCCTCGGCCAGGGCGGCCACCGCGGCGAAGTGCACGGCGACCGAGGCGACTTCCTCGGCGGACCCGGCGAAGAGCCGCTCGACGTCGTGCTGCTCGCTCTGCGCCAGGACGGACAGCAGCAGGTCCTCCTTGCCGCGGAAGTGGTGCAGCAGCCCGCCCTGGGTGATCCCGCAGTCGTTGGCGATCCGGGCGAGCGAGGAGGCGTGGAAGCCCCACTGCGCGAAGTGCTCGACGGCGGTGTCGAGGATCTTCTGGCGACGGGCGTCGCCCACCGCGTAGCCGCCCCGGGCGGCCGCCGCCTTGGGGGCCGTTCGGCCCTTGTCCTGTGCCATGCGGACCACCCTAAACCCGACTGTTTCCGGCCATCCCGATGGGGTGATCCAGCTCACTCGACGAAAACCTAGTGAGTGCATGGTTTTCGCGCCTACGGTGAAACCGCCCGGTCGGCGACGAGGCCGACGCGGAGACGTTGGAGCCCCCATGCCGCTCACGCAGGACCCCGGAAGCGCACTCGACGCCACCGGCCGACCCGATCCGGCCACGCAGGCCACGCAGGCCAACGCCCCGGCCCACTCCCCGACCGGCGCCCCGGCCCATGCCCCGATCGCCGCCACCCCCGCCGACGCCCCCGCCAAGCTGATCTTCGGCCTGGTCGCCGCCCAGCTCGGCGTTTGCATCGCCGTCTTCACCCCGATCGTGGTGACCCTCGCCCTGCGCGTGGCCCAGATCGTCCCGGAGGCGGAGCGCGGCGCCGCCCTCGGCAAGGTGCTCTCCGTCGGTGCGCTCCTCGCCCTCGTCGGCAACCCGCTCTTCGGCGCCCTCTCCGACCGCACGACCAGCCGGTTCGGACGCCGCCGCCCCTGGCTCGTGGGCGGCATGGCGGTCGCCGCCGTCGGGCTGACCGTCGTCGGCCTCGGCTCCGGCGTCACGACGCTGCTCACCGGCTGGGCCATCGCGCAGCTCGGCTGCAACGCCGCCCTGTGCATGGTCACCGCCTGCATCCCGGACCTGATCCCGGACCACCAGCGCGGCCGCGTCTCCGGCATGGTCGGCATGATGCTGTCCGTCTCGATGGTGGCGGGCAGCTTCCTCGCGCAGCTCTTCACGGACAACATGGCGCTGGCCTTCATCGTCCCGGCCGTCGTCGGCGTCCTCGGGGTGTGCGTCCTGGCCGCCGTGATGCCCGACCGGCCGGCCCGCGCCGAGTCCGTGGCCCCGTACGGCCTGCGGGAGTTCCTGCACAGCTTCTGGGTGAATCCGCGCAAGAACCCCGACTACTCGTGGAACTTCGCGAGCCGCTTCCTGGTCTTCATCGGCATCGCCTGCGTGACCAGCTACCAGGTCTACTTCCTGATGGACCGCCTCGGGGTCGCCGAGGGCGAGGTCGCCTCGAAGATGTTCACCACCACCCTGGTCACCGTCGGCGGTGTGGTGGCCGGCTCCCTCGCCGGCGGCTGGCTGTCCGACGCCACGGGCCGCCGCAAGCCCTTCGTGCTCGCCTCCGCCTTCGTCATCGGCGTCGGGCTGCTGCTGATCGCCACCGCGGGCACCTTCGGGATGTTCCTCTTCGCCGTGGCCGTCTTCGGCTTCGGCGAGGGCCTCTACCTCGCGGTCGACGTGGCGCTCGCCGCCGCCGTCCTGCCCGACCCGGAGACAGCCGCCAAGGACATGGGCGTCCTCAACATCGCCAACGCCCTCCCCCAGTCCCTCGTCCCGATGCTCGCGCCGTTCGTCCTCGCCATCGGCACAGGGGGCAACTACGGCGCCCTCTTCCTCGTCGGCGGCATCGCGGCGGCCGTCGGCGCCGCACTCGTCCAGCTGATCCGCTCGGTCACATGACGGCCCGTCCGCCCGGACCCGCCGACGCCCACGCCCACGCACCCGGCCCCGATCAGCCGCCCGTCCCCACGCACGCTCCCGCACCCGCCCCCGCGACCTCCCGCGCGACCGACCTCCTCAGGAGCCCCGCCATGAACGCCACCCCGAGCACCCCGCGCACCCCGAGCACCCCGAGCGATCCGGCCACCCCCACCGGCCCCGCCGCCCCGCTCCCCTACCGGGACGCCTCCCTCCCGGTCGACGACCGCGTCGAGGACCTGCTCTCCCGCATGACCCTGGAGGAGAAGGCCGGCCAGCTCTTCCACTCCATGCTGATGATGAACCCGGACGGCACCCCGGTCACCGAGACCGACGGCTCGATCCTCCCCTTCACCACCCCCGAGCTGATCGAGGGCCGCTCCCTCACCCACTTCAACCTCCTCGGCAGCTACGGCGCCCGCGAGATGGCGACCTGGCAGAACGCCGTCCAGGAGATGGCCGCCGGCACGCGCCTCGGCATCCCGGTGACCCTGTCCACCGACCCCCGGCACTCCTTCACCGACAACGTCGGCGCCTCCTTCAACGCGGGCGCCTTCTCCGCCTGGCCCGAGGCGATCGGCCTCGCCGCGATCGGCGACCCGGAGCTGGTCTTCGAGTTCGCCGACATCATGCGGCGCGAGTACCTCTCCGTCGGCTTCCGCGTCGCCCTGCACCCGCAGATAGACCTGGCCACGGAGCCGCGCTGGGCCCGCCAGTCGGGCACCTTCGGCTCGGACGCGAAGCTGACGGGCGAGCTCGTCCAGGCGTACGTACGGGGCCTGCAGGGCGAGACGCTGGGCGCGGCCTCGGTCTCCGCGATGGTCAAGCACTTCCCCGGCGGCGGCCCGCAGAAGGACGGCGAGGACCCGCACTTCGCGCACGGCAAGGAGCAGGTCTACCCGGGCGGGATGCGCGAGCACCACCTGGAGCCGTTCAAGGCGGCCATCGCGGCCGGCTGCTCGCAGATGATGCCGTACTACGGCCAGCCCATCGGCACCGACTGGGAAGAGGTCGCCTTCGGCTTCAACAAGGGCGTCGTCACCGGCCTGCTCCGCGAGGAGCTCGGCTTCCAGGGCATCGTCTGCACCGACTGGGGCCTGCTCACGGACTCGGTGATCTTCGGCGAGGAGCACCCGGCCCGCGCGTGGGGCCTGGAGCACCTGAGCACCGCCGAGCGCGCGGCCCGCTCGCTGGAGGCGGGTTCGGACCAGTTCGGCGGCGAGCAGTGCCCCGAGGTCATCGTGGAGCTGGTCCGCTCGGGCCGGATCCCCGAGGCCCGGATCGACGCGTCCGTACGCCGGCTGCTGCGCGAGAAGTTCGTCCTCGGCCTGTTCGAGAACCCGTACGTGGACCCGGACGCGGCGGCCGAGACGGTCGGCCGCGCCGACTTCGCCGCGGCCGGCGCCGCCGCCCAGCGGCGCTCCCTGACGGTGCTCACCAACACCGGGCAGACCCTGCCGGTCCCCGGCCGGCCGAAGCTGTACGTCAAGGACGTGGACGCGGACGTCGCGGCGGCGTACGGGGACATCGTGTCCGACCCGGCCGAGGCGGACCTGGCGGTGCTGCGGCTGCGCACCCCGCACGAGCCGCGCACGAACATCTTCGAGTCCTTCTTCCACTCGGGTTCGCTGGCCTTCCCCGAGCCCGAGCTGACCGAGATCCTGTCCCTGCTGGACGCCGTCCCGACGCTGGTCTGCATCAACCTGGAGCGGGCGGCGGTGATCCCCGAGATCGCGGAGCGTGCGGCCGCGCTGATCGCCGACTACGGCGCTTCGGACGCCGCCCTCCTGGACGTGGCCTTCGGCCGGGCCACGGCCTCGGGGCGCCTGCCCTTCGAGCTCCCGCGCTCGATGGCGGCCGTCGCGGCCTCCCGGCCCGACGTCCCGAACGACACCGAGAACCCGGTCTTCCCGCACGGGCACGGCCTGACCCTGTAGCCCTGTAGCCCTGCGGGGCGAAGTCCCCCACCCCCTCCGCCCGAGCCCCGGGTCTCCGCCCCGGACCCGCGCCTGGAACGCCGGCGGGGCTCGATCTGCCCGTCGACCGCCCGCACGTGCGGCCGGCAGTGGCCAAGATCTAGTCCCGCCGGCGTTTGCCGCGCAGGTCCGGGGGCAGAGGCACCGGCAACGAACCCGCGCAGCGAACCCGTCATAGCCGGAGCCCAGCCGCTCCTCTACGCTGCACCCCTACCACGCGGGATCCTTCAGGGGCGGGACATGGAACAGACGCACACCACCACCCACAACGGCGCCGCGGCCACCCCCGGCGCGCAGCGCCGGGTACTCGTCGTCGAGGACGACCACACCATCGCGGAGGCCATCGCGGCGCGGCTGCGCGCCGAGGGCTTCCAGGTCCAGACGGCCGCGGACGGGCCGGCGGCCGTCGCCGCGGCCGAGGGCTGGCTGCCGGATCTCCTGGTCCTGGACGTCATGCTGCCGGGCTTCGACGGCCTGGAGGTCTGCCGCCGCGTCCAGGCCCAGCGGCCGGTTCCGGTGCTCATGCTCACGGCCCGGGACGACGAGACCGACATGCTCGTCGGCCTCGGGGTCGGCGCCGACGACTACATGACGAAGCCCTTCTCGATGCGCGAGCTGGCCGCGCGGGTCCACGTACTGCTGCGGCGGGTGGAGCGGGCCAACGTGGCCGCGCACGCCCCGCGCGGGGCCACCCTGCGCCTGGGCGATCTGGAGATCGACCACGCGCAGCGCCGGGTGCGGGTGCACACCGACGACGTGCACCTGACGCCGACGGAGTTCGACCTGCTGGTGTGCCTGGCCGGTACCCCGCGGGCGGTGCTCTCGCGCGAGCAGCTGCTCGCCGAGGTGTGGGACTGGGCCGACGCGTCCGGGACCCGTACGGTCGACAGCCACATCAAGGCGCTGCGCCGGAAGATCGGCGCCGAGCGGATCCGTACGGTCCACGGCGTCGGGTACGCCCTGGAGACCCCGGCGCAGCCGTGAGCGGCCACCGGCCGCCGGGGCAGCAGCGCCGGCCCGGGCAGCGGCCGCCCGGGGTGCTGCGGCCCTTCTCCCCGTTCTCGATCAAGACCAAGCTGGGCACGCTCGTGGTGGTGTCGGTCTTCATCACCACGGGTCTGCTGATGGTGGCCCTGCGCACGGCCACCGAGGTGCGCTTCATCACGGTGTTCTCGGTGATCGCCTCGATGCTGATCACCCAGTTCGTGGCGCACAGCCTGACGGCTCCGCTGGACGACATGACCACCGTGGCCCGTGCGATATCCCACGGGGACTACACCCGCCGGGTGCGCGGGGCGGGCCGCCGCGACGAGCTGGGCGACCTGGCCGCCACCATCAATCTGATGGCGGACGACCTGGAGGCGGTGGACCGGCACCGCAAGGAGCTCGTCGCCAACGTCTCGCACGAGCTGCGCACCCCGATCGCGGCCCTGCGGGCGGTACTGGAGAACGTGGTGGACGGGGTCTCCGCCGCCGATCCGGAGACCATGCGCACGGCCCTGAAGCAGACCGAGCGGCTGGGCCGGCTGGTCGAGACCCTGCTGGACCTCTCCCGCGTCGACAACGGGGTGGTGCCGCTGCGGGCCCGCCGCTTCGAGGTGTGGCCGTACCTGTCGGGGGTGCTGAAGGAGTCGGGCCTGGCGGCGGCCGGCCGGCCGGGGCTGTCCTCCGGCTCGGGCGGGCACACCCGCAACGACGTCCACCTCCACCTGGACGTGTCCCCGCCGGACCTGACCGCGTACGCGGACGCCGAGCGGCTGCACCAGGTGGTGGCGAACCTGATCGACAACGCGGTCAAGCACAGCCCCCCGCACGGCCGGGTCACGGTGCACGCCCGGGCGGGCGACGCGCCCGGGAGCCTGGAGCTGGAGGTTCGGGACGAAGGTCCCGGGATTCCGGAGGCGGAGCGCCACCGGGTCTTCGAGCGGTTCAACCGGGGCAGTGCGCGGGGCGGCGACGGGGGCACGGGCCTGGGCCTGGCCATCGCCCGCTGGGCGGTCGGCCTGCACGGAGGGGACATCGGAGTGGCCGAATCGTCACGGGGCTGCCGGATCCTTGTCACGCTTCCGGGCAGCTCGCAGGCGCCGGGTTGACGTAGGGTTCGAGTGGGAAGGACATGATCTCGGCCACATGCGCCGGGGTCCGTCAGGGGTGCGAAGCCAGGGGGCCGCAACCGCGGTGCCTCCTGCCCGAACCACGCTTGTTTCCCGCCATTCCAGGTGGTGAAACCCGCCGTTCGATGTGACCTACGCGACGTAAGTCCCGCCCGGTCTGCATCTCACGGCCCGGGAGGCGTAGCCTTTATTCCCGCTGTCCATACCTTGTGAAGCGGAAGAGGGCGGTTGCCGCCGTGTCGCCACAGTCCCCCAGTAACTCGAGCACCACGACCGAAGCAGGAGGGAGCGGGAAGAACCCCGCCCCAGGCTTCGGCGCGAATGAGTGGCTCGTCGACGAGATCTATCAGCAGTACCTCCAGGACCCGAACTCGGTCGACCGGGCCTGGTGGGACTTCTTCGCCGACTACAAGCCGGGTGGCGCTGTCGCTCCGGTGAAGGCGGACAAGCCCACGGACCGGCCCGCTCCCCCCGCCGCGACGACGACGGACGGCGCCTCCGCACAGGCCGCCGCCCCCGTCACCGCCACGGCTCCGCAGGCTTCCGACGCCGCCGCCACGGGGGCGGCCGCGCCGGCCACCCCCGGCGCCGCGCCCGCGACGCCCGTGTCAGCACCTGCCCCTGTACCTGCCACCCCCTCTGGTGCCCCTGCTGTGACTGTCACCTCCCAGGCCCCGGCCGCCGCCGCACCGGCTGCCCCCGCCTCCCAGGCCGCTCCGGCCACCACCCCCTCCCCCGCTGCAAGCAGCGGCTCCACTGGAGCGGCTGTCGCCGCGCCCCCTCGTCAGGCCGCGCCCGCCACCGAGGCCCCTGCCGGCCCCGAACTGGTGACGCTCCGCGGCCCGGCTGCTGCCGTGGTCAAGAACATGAACGCCTCGCTGGAAGTGCCGACGGCCACGTCCGTCCGCGCCGTCCCGGTGAAGCTGCTGTTCGACAACCGCATCGTCATCAACAACCACCTGAAGCGCGCCCGGGGCGGGAAGATCTCCTTCACCCACCTCATCGGCTACGCGATGGTGCAGGCCATCAAGGCCATGCCGTCGATGAACTACTCCTTCGCGGAGAAGGACGGCAAGCCGACCCTGGTCAAGCCGGAGCACATCAACTTCGGCCTCGCGATCGACCTGGTGAAGCCGAACGGTGACCGCCAGCTCGTCGTCGCAGGCATCAAGAAGGCCGAGACCCTCAACTTCTTCGAGTTCTGGCAGGCCTACGAGGACATCGTCCGCCGGGCCCGCATCGGCAAGCTGACGATGGACGACTTCACCGGGGTGACGGTCTCCCTCACCAACCCCGGCGGCCTGGGCACCGTCCACTCCGTGCCCCGCCTGATGCCCGGACAGTCGGTCATCATGGGCGTCGGCTCCATGGACTACCCCGCCGAGTTCCAGGGCACCTCGCAGGACACCCTGAACAAGCTGGGCATCTCCAAGGTCATGACCCTGACCTCGACCTACGACCACCGGGTCATCCAGGGCGCGGCCTCCGGCGAGTTCCTGCGCATCGTCGCGAACATGCTGCTCGGCGAGAGCGGCTTCTACGACGACGTCTTCGAGGCGCTGCGCATCCCGTACGAGCCGGTCCGCTGGCTCCGGGACATCGACGCCTCGCACGACGACGACGTCACGAAGGCCGCCCGCGTCTTCGAGCTGATCCACTCCTACCGGGTCCGCGGCCACGTCATGGCCGACACGGATCCGCTGGAGTACAAGCAGCGCAAGCACCCCGACCTCGACATCACCGAGCACGGCCTCACCCTGTGGGACCTGGAGCGCGAGTTCGCGGTCGGCGGCTTCTCCGGCAAGTCGATGATGAAGCTCCGCGACATCCTCGGCGTGCTGCGCGACTCGTACTGCCGCACCACCGGCGTCGAGTTCATGCACATCCAGGACCCGAAGCAGCGCCGCTGGATCCAGGACCGCATCGAGCGCCCGCACTCCAAGCCGGAGCGCGAGGAGCAGCTGCGCATCCTGCGCCGGCTGAACGCCGCGGAGGCCTTCGAGACCTTCCTGCAGACGAAGTACGTCGGCCAGAAGCGCTTCTCCCTGGAGGGCGGCGAGTCCGTCATCCCGCTGCTCGACGCCGTCATCGACTCGGCCGCCGAGGCCCGCCTCGAAGAGGTCGCGATCGGCATGGCCCACCGCGGCCGCCTGAACGTGCTCGCGAACATCGTCGGCAAGTCGTACGCGCAGATCTTCCGCGAGTTCGAGGGCAACCTCGACCCGAAGTCCATGCACGGCTCCGGCGACGTCAAGTACCACCTGGGCGCCAACGGCACCTTCACGGGCCTGGACGGGGAGCAGATCAAGGTCTCGCTCGTCGCCAACCCCTCGCACCTGGAGGCGGTGGACCCGGTCCTGGAGGGCGTGGTCCGCGCCAAGCAGGACATCATCAACAAGGGCGGCACGGACTTCACGGTCCTGCCCGTCGCCCTGCACGGCGACGCGGCCTTCGCGGGCCAGGGCGTCGTCGCCGAGACGCTGAACATGTCGCAGCTGCGCGGCTACCGCACCGGCGGCACCGTGCACGTGGTCATCAACAACCAGGTCGGCTTCACCGCCGCCCCGGAGTCCTCGCGTTCCTCGATGTACGCGACCGACGTGGCCCGCATGATCGAGGCGCCGATCTTCCACGTGAACGGCGACGACCCGGAGGCCGTGGTCCGCATCGCGCGCCTGGCCTTCGAGTTCCGCCAGGCGTTCAACAAGGACGTGGTCATCGACCTCATCTGCTACCGCCGCCGCGGTCACAACGAGTCGGACAACCCGGCCTTCACCCAGCCGCTGATGTACGACCTGATCGACAAGAAGCGCTCGGTGCGCAAGCTGTACACCGAGTCCCTCATCGGTCGCGGCGACATCACCCTGGAAGAGGCCGAGCAGGCGCTCCAGGACTTCCAGGGCCAGCTGGAGAAGGTCTTCGCGGAGGTCCGCGAGGCCGCAACGGCGCCCGCGGTCGCCCCGGTGGCGCCCGCGCAGGTCGCGCAGGAGTTCCCGGTCTTCGTGAACACCGCGATCTCCCAGGAGGTCGTCAAGCGGATCGCCGAGGCCCAGGTCAACATCCCGGACACGGTCACCGTCCACCCGCGTCTGCTGCCGCAGCTGCAGCGCCGCGCGGCGATGATCGACGACGGCACCATCGACTGGGGCATGGGCGAGACCCTGGCCTTCGGCTCGCTGCTGATGGAGGGCACCCCTGTCCGGCTGTCCGGCCAGGACTCCCGCCGCGGCACCTTCGGCCAGCGCCACGCGGTCCTGATCGACCGGGAGACGGGCGAGGACTACACCCCGCTGCTCTACCTGTCGGACGAGCAGGCCCGCTACAACGTCTACGACTCGCTGCTCTCCGAGTACGCGGCCATGGGCTTCGAGTACGGCTACTCGCTGGCCCGCCCGGACGCGCTGGTCCTCTGGGAGGCCCAGTTCGGCGACTTCGTCAACGGCGCGCAGACCGTCGTCGACGAGTTCATCTCCTCGGCCGAGCAGAAGTGGGGCCAGACGTCCGGCGTCACGCTCCTCCTCCCGCACGGGTACGAGGGCCAGGGCCCGGACCACTCCTCCGCCCGCCCGGAGCGCTTCCTGCAGATGTGCGCGCAGGACAACATGACGGTCGCGATGCCGACGCTCCCGTCGAACTACTTCCACCTCCTGCGCTGGCAGGTCCACAACCCGCACCACAAGCCGCTCATCGTCTTCACCCCGAAGTCGATGCTGCGTCTGAAGGCGGCGGCGTCGAAGGCGGAGGAGTTCACGACCGGTTCGTTCCGTCCGGTCATCGGCGACACGCGCATCTCCTCCGGAGCGGGTGACCCGAACGAGGTCCGCAAGGTGGTCTTCTGCGCGGGCAAGGTCTACTACGACCTGGAGGCCGAGCGCGAGAAGCGCGGCATCACCGACACGGCGATCATCCGCATCGAGCGTCTCTACCCCCTCCCGGGCGCGGAGCTCCAGGCGGAGATCGCCAAGTTCCCGAACGCGGCGAAGTACATCTGGGCCCAGGAGGAGCCGGCGAACCAGGGCGCGTGGCCCTTCATCGCGCTCAACCTGATCGACCACCTCGACCTGGCGGTCGGCGCGGACGTCCCGGCCGGCGAGCGCCTGCGCCGCATCTCCCGCCCGCACGGCTCGTCCCCGGCGGTCGGCTCGGCCAAGCGCCACCAGGCGGAGCAGCAGCTCCTCCTGAACGAGGTCTTCGAGGCCTAAGCGCTGCGCTTGCTGGAACAGCGGAAGGCCCGGCCCCCCTCGGGGAGCCGGGCCTTCCGGCATGCTCAGCCACATCCAGCCCGTCCGGCGTTTGAGGACCGGGGTCCGGGGCGGAGCCCCGGGGAACGGTGGAAGGGCGGGTAGGGGACGGCCCCGCGCAGCGGCCCACCCCGTCAGCCGGACGCGTACGGGGCCAGGTTCGGGTGCGCCTCGCACCACGCGGCCCGGTCCCGCTCCACCACCCCGCGGGCCACCGCATACCGAGACCCCGGCGCCGGCACCCCGTCCATGGCCCGCTCCGCAGCAGCCATCGCCTCGGCGAACACCCGACCCCCCGGGGTGAGTTCCGGGCACGACACCAGAACGGGCAGCACCGCCGCCACCTGAGCCCGCACCCGCGCGTGCTGCGCCCAGGCCCCCCTGGCCCCGTAGAGCGCCGCGCGCTGCCAGTAGCCCGCCAGCCCGAGATGCGCGTACGCGCCCCGCAGGAGCCCCTCCAGCGGCCGTGGATCGGCCCGCCAGGGTGCCCAGTACCGTGCGCAGCCGTCGGCGGTGTGCAGCGGGAGCGCCTCCGCGAGGGCCGCCAGCTTCCCGTGCTGCAGCTCGAACACCAGGGTCGCGGCCAGCGCGGGCGGCGGCTGCGCCCGCGCCAGGAAGGAGCCCGCCGCCGCGGGCAGGGTCCCGCCGTAGGAGCGGGAGCTGCCGGACAGCGGGACCACGCAGCGCAGCAGCAGTCCGGCCTCCTCCGCGCGGGCGGTGTCGTAGCGCCGCAGCAGCGTGAGGGCTCCGGACCACTGGGTGTCCCAGCGCTTGTGCCCCTTGGGGGTGAGCCGGCGGGCGGCGGGCACCGTACCCGGGGCGCGGTACGGGTCCAGGTCGTCCAGGGCGGTACGGCCGTCGGGCAGCGCGTGCAGGGCCAGCGCCTCCGGGCTGCCGGGGTCCCAGGAGCCCTCGGTCAGCGCGAGCGGACCCGGCCGGTCCGGGCGCAGCAGTCCGAGCGTGGGCAGGGCGAGGCGTCCGTACGCGGGCCGCAGCGTGATCTTGAAGCCGATCCCGGCGCGCAGTGCCGCGGCGGCGGCGAGCGCACCGAGGTGTCCGAGGTCGGCGGGCGGCCCCTGCCGCGTGCGCAGCCGGCGCAGCGTCTCCTCGGCCCACACCCCGGTGGCCGGATAGTGCACCACGTCGGCCACCGCACCGGGGGCGCGGCGCCCGGCCTCCTCCAGCAGGGCCCAGCGCTCGGCCGCCTCCCCGGTGCGGGCGCCGGGCAGCTGCGCGAGCTCCCGCAGCAGCCGCAGCCGCCGGGCCCGCCGTACGCCGCGCACGAGCGCGGTCCCTTCGGCGGACGGCTCGGTGGAACCGAGTGCCCGCAGCACCTCGTCGCTCGGCTCGGGGTGATCCATGCACACCTCCCGCCCCGGACCCTCCATCCCTGCCCTGGAGTGGGGCTCGGTGAACGGCGGAAAGCGGTCAGGTCCGGCCGCGGCGGGCGGACGGATTATCCTGACGGGACACGCCCGAACACCCGACCACCGCACGGAGCCCGACTTGTACTTCACCGATCGCGGCATCGAGGAGCTGGAGAAGCGACGCGGCGAGGAGGAGGTCACCTTCGAGTGGCTCGCCGAGCAGCTGCGCGCCTTCGTCGACCTGAACCCGGACTTCGAGGTCCCGGTGGAACGTCTCGCGACCTGGCTGGCACGCCGGGACGACGACGAAGACGACGACTAGCCGAGTCGACGAGCAGGACGCGCGGCACGACGAAGGGGCCCGACCGCAGTGCGGTCGGGCCCCTTCGTCATCGTCCCGCGGGACAAGGCCGATCAGGCTGGAGAGCCGGATCAGGCGGCCTTGGTCTCCCAGAAGATGCGGTCGATCTCGGCGATGAGCTCCAGCGCCTTGGCGCCGGTCGCCGGGTCGTTCGACGCCTTGGCGGCCGAGAGGGCCTTCAGGGTGTCGTTGACCAGGGTGTGCAGCTGCGGGTACTTCTCAAAGTGCGGCGGCTTGAAGTAGTCGCTCCACAGCACGGAAACGTGGTGCTTCGCGAGCTCGGCGCGCTGCTCCTTGATGGTGATGGCGCGCGCGCGGAAGTCGGCGTCGTCGTTGGCCTGGTACTTCTCCTGCACGGCCTTGACGGACTCGGCCTCGATGCGGGCCTGGGCAGGGTCGTACACGCCGCACGGAAGATCGCAGTGGGCGGAGACCTTCGCCTTGGGGGCGAAGAGGCGGGAAAGCATGGAGTTTGTCCTCCTCGTGATCGTCTTCTCAAGGGGGAGATTACTCCGTGAGAAAGACGATTTCGCGGGCGCCCCCGTGGGGTTGGGACAAAAGTCCAGCGGTGTGCCCGGGCCGGTGACCGAATGTACGGAAGAGTGCGGCAGCATGCGGGGTGGCACGAACAGTGGACGAGGACGGTCAAGGAGATCACGGATGGCGGGGAGCACGCGCTCGCGCGGCCGGTCGCGGGAGTGGGAATCGCCCTTGAAGCAGATCGGCACCGTGGAGGTGATGGGCCCCTCGATGGCGCCGACCCTGGAGAACGGGGACCAGGTGCTGGTCCGCTACGGGGCACCCGTGCGGCCGGGTCACGTGGTGGTGCTGCGCCACCCGTTCCAGCAGGACCTGTTGGTCGTCAAGCGGGCGGTGGAGCGGCGCCCGGGCGGCTGGTGGGTGCTGGGCGACAACCCGTTCAACGAGACGGGCGACAGCACGGACTACGGGGTGGTCCCCGACGAGCTCGTGCTGGCGACCGCCGTGGTCCGCTTCCGGCCGCGCCCCCGGCCGGAGCACGAGCCGGAGGGTCAGCGCTCGCTGAGGGCGTGGCTCTCCTGGGCTTCCTCGGCGCTGCGCCCGCTGCGGGCGGACTCCTCGGCCTCCAGGCGCTTGCGGGCGCGGTAGGCGGCGACGTTGGCGCGCGTGGCGCACCGGTCGGAGCAGTAGCGCCGGGAGCGGTTGGTGGAGGTGTCGAGGTAGGCGTTGCGGCAGGGTGGGGCCTGGCAGAGGCCGAGCCGGTCCGGGCCGTGCTCGGTGAGGTGGAAGGCCAGCCCGAAGCACGCGATCGCGGCGTAGCCGGCGGAGGCGTTGGAGGGGTGGTCGGCCAGGTGGATGTGCCAGTTCGGGCCGCCGTGCTCACCGATCGTCTCGTGCCCCGAGACCTGGGGGCTGACCGGGAACTCCATGAGCAGGGAGTTCAGCAGGTCGACGGCGAGGACGTGGTCTCCGCCGTCGGCGGCCTCGAAGACGGTGCGCAGCCGCCCGCGGACGTTGCGGAAGCGGGTGACGTCGCCGTCCGTGACCCGGCGGGCCATCTGCACGCTGGCGCCGAAGAGGGCGCGGACGGCGTCCACGGAGGTCAGC
The DNA here is from genome assembly GCF_042730015.1 of Streptomyces sp. NPDC059957. Lineage (NCBI taxonomy): Bacteria > Bacillati > Actinomycetota > Actinomycetes > Kitasatosporales > Streptomycetaceae > Streptomyces > Streptomyces sp. NPDC059957. The sequence goes on from NZ_JBHWMB010000007.1 coordinate 202,514, forward strand.
GAGTCCTTGTTGCGGGCCGGCTCCTCGGTGTTGACCAGGCGCACGGCATAGTCCGAGTAATGGGCCAGTTCCACTTGTAGTCCTTACGGCTGCGGATTAGTGTCTCCGGTAACGGCTGAGACATGTTCGAGGGTATTACGCATGGAGGCGTTCGTGGCGGATACAGCACGCTCCGGTACGGCAGCACCGTCCGACTGGCAGGCCTGGCAGGACAGCTGGGACCGGCAGCAGGAGTGGTACATGCCGGACCGCGAGGAGCGGTTCCGGGTGATGCTGGACATGGTGGAGGCGCTGGTCGGCACCGCCCCCCGGGTGCTCGATCTCGCGTGCGGTACGGGAAGTATCACGGACCGCGTCCTCAAGCGGTTCCCACAGTCCACCAGTACGGGAGTCGATCTCGACCCCGCGCTGTTGACGATCGCCCGGGGCCACTTCGCGGGCGACCCCCGCGTCACCTTCGTGACCGCCGACCTCAAGGACCCCGACTGGCGCTCGGCCCTCCCCCACGGCACCTTCGACGCGATCCTGACGGCCACCGCCCTGCACTGGCTGCCCGGCGAGGACCTCGCCGTCCTCTACGGGCAGCTCCCGTCCCTGCTGCGCACCGGCGGGGTGTTCATGAACGCCGACCACATGCCCGACCCCGCCACCCCGCGGATCAACGCCGCCGAGCGCGCCCACCGGCACGGCGGCATGGACCGGGCGAAGGAGGCCGGGGCGCTGGACTGGCGCGAGTGGTGGGAGCTCGCGGCCGCCGACCCGGCGCTCGCCGAGCCGACGAAGGCCCGCTTCGAGATCTACGGCGAGCACGCCGACGGGGACACCCCGCCGGAGTCCTGGCACGCGGCCACGCTGCGCGGCGCCGGCTTCGCGGAGGCCCGTACGGTCTGGCGCTCGCCCTCCGACGGGCTGGTGCTGGCCCTGAAGTAGGCCGCGGGCCGGCTCGGGCCGGTCATGCGTGAGGGGCGGTACGGATTCCCGTACCGCCCCTCACGCGTGGAACGCCGCCGGCTACAGGACCTTGGAGAGGAAGGCCTTGGTGCGGTCGTGCTGGGGGTTGCCCAGGACGTCGCGCGGGTGGCCGGATTCGACCACGACGCCGCCGTCCATGAAGACGAGGTTGTCGCCGACCTCGCGGGCGAAGCCCATCTCGTGGGTGACCACGATCATCGTCATGCCCGACTCGGCCAGATCCCGCATCACGTCCAGAACGTCACCGACGAGCTCCGGGTCCAGCGCCGAGGTCGGCTCGTCGAACAGCATCAGCTTCGGCTCCATCGCCAGCGCCCGCGCGATCGCCACGCGCTGCTGCTGACCACCCGAAAGCTGGGTCGGATAGTTCCCGCCCTTGTCGCCGAGACCGACGCGGTCCAGGAGCTTGACGGCGCGCGCCCGCGCGACCGACTTGCTTTCGCCCTTGACCATGACCGGGGCTTCCATGACGTTCTCTATGGCCGTCATGTGGGGGAAGAGGTTGAAGCGCTGGAAGACCATGCCGATGTCCCGGCGCTGCGCCGCGACCTCGCTGTCCTTCAGCTCGTAGAGCTTGTCGCCCTTCTGCCGGTAGCCCACCAGCCGGCCATCGACATACAGCCGTCCGGCGTTGACCTGCTCCAGGTGGTTGATGCACCGCAGGAACGTCGACTTGCCCGACCCGGACGGGCCGACCAGACAGAACACCTCACGCGGCGCGACCTCCAGGTCGACGCCCTTGAGGATGTGCGCGGCCCCGTAGGACTTGTGGACGCCTTCGGCCTTCACCATGGCAGTCGAAGTCATCAGGCCACCGCCTTGCGGTTCGAGAAGCGGGAGAGGTTCGCCTTGATCTTCTGCAGCGGGGTGTCCGGCAGGGACCGCAGCGAGCCGCGCGCGTAACGGCGCTCCAGGTAGTACTGGCCGACGCTGAACACACTGGTCAACACGAGGTACCAGATCGAGGCGACGAAGAACATCTCCATCACCGCGAACGAGGTCGAAGCGATGTCCTGGGCCGCCCGCAGCAGCTCCGGGTACTGCACCGCGACCACCAGCGAGGAGGTCTTCAGCATGTTGATGAACTCGTTGCCCGAGGGCGGCACGATCACCCGCATGGCCTGCGGCAGCACGATCCGGCGCATCGTCTGCGTCCGCGTCATGCCCAGCGCGTGCGAGGCCTCGCTCTGACCCTCGTCGACCGACTGGATACCGGCCCGGACAATCTCCGCCATGTACGCACCCTCGTTCAGACCGAGCCCCAGGAGGGCGGCCAGGAACGGGGTCATGACCTGCGTCATCTCGTCCTTGTAGAACCCCAGGTTCAACACCGGGAAGATCAGGGCGAGGTTGAACCAGATCAACAGCTGCACATAGACCGGGGTACCGCGGAAGAACCAGATGTAGAACCAGGCGATGGTGCTGGTCACCGGGTTCTTCGAGAGCCGCATCACCGCGAACAGGACACCGAGCACCAGGCCCAGGGCCATCGAGGCCACGCTGATCCAGATCGTGTTGAACAGACCCTTGATGATCGTCGGGTCGAACAGCTTCTCCGGGACGGTCGCCCAGCGGACGTTGCCCTGCGAGAACGCGACGGCGAGCATCACGACCAGACCGATCACGACCACGGCGCTGACCCAGCGACCGTAATGGCGGACCGGAATGGCCTTGATCGCCTCGGGAGGAACAGCCCCGGCCGGCGGGGTATCCGCCGGGCCCGGAACCTTGTCGAGCTTGTCAGTCACAGTGACTGCCCTTCAGTGTGCTGCGGTGGTGCGCGGAGATCAGGAGCCTGCGTTGATCTTGGCCTCGGTCACGGCACCGGAGCCCGCGTTCCACTTGTCCAGGGCTGCCTTGTACGAGCCGTCCTTGATGATCGCGTCGAGGGCGGCCTTGAGCGCGTCGCGCAGCTCGGTGTTCTTCTTGTCCACGGCGATGCCGAAGAGACCGGCGTCGGTCGGGTTGGCGATGGCCTCGAAGTCGTTGCCGCCACCGGCGGTCTGCGCGATGTACGCGGCGACCGGGGAGTCGTTGAGGTCGGCCACGGCGCCGCCGGCCTTCACGCGGGTCTGGGCCTCGGCGTCGGTCGGGAAGGACTCGATGGCGACCTCACCCTTGCCGGCCGTCTTGCACTTCTCGGACTGGTCCTTGGCGGACTGCTCGTACGTGGTGCCGCGCTGGACGGCGACCTTCTTGCCGCAGAGGTCGTCGAGGGTCTTGATCCCGTCCGGGTTGCCCTTCTTGACCAGGATGCCGGTCGAGGCGCTGAAGTAGTCGACGAAGTCGACGCCGGCACCGGTCTTGGCGCCCTTGTCGTCCAGGCCCTCCTGACGGGCCTTGGTGTCGGTGAGCGAGGACATGACCACGTCGCTGCGGCCCGTCTGCATGCTGCCGATCAGGGTGTCGAAGGTGCCCGACTCGAACTTGAAGGTGACGCCGAGCTGCTTGCCGAGGGCCTCGGCGATGCCGGGGTCGACGCCGACGATCTTGCCGCCCTCGTTGAACTCCATCGGCGCGTACGTGGCGTCCGTGCCGACCTTGATGACGCCCGCGTCCTGGATCTTCTTGGGCAGCTTGGCGAACAGCGGGGCGGCGTTCGCCTTGCCCGACGGCGTCGCGGCGGAACCCTTGTCCGTCTGGTCTCCACAGCCGGTGAGGATCAGGGCGCCGGCGACCGCGATCGCGCCGACCGCGGCGATCCGGGACCGGGCGGCGGTCGTACGGCGGGTGGTGCTTGCGGTCATGAGCTGGTTCCTCCGGCAGGTGGAAAGCATCGAAAAACGGTCGGGCACGCCCCATCGAGTGTCGCGACCTTGTGTGATTAGGGGCATCTTGCCATTCGGACTGAGTCATTCAGGCAGCCCGTCAGGTCAAAATCGGATAACGGCAGCCCCTTCGTACCCAACAGGACTGCGGACAAGGCCCCTCAGAGCCGCACGAACGGCCGTGACCTGGGCCTTTTGCCGCACTATTTACGGCGCGTCTCGCCCATCGGACACTGAGGTTTGGACTTTTCACCAAAACCGGGACAAGAGGCTTATGGTCGAGGGGGAATCGACTCGTCTGGGTGAGTGTTCTTCGGGTAGAACAGATCCTTACACCCCTCATCCGGGGCTCAGGGCGCGCGTGCGGCGCGCCCGCGCGTACGAACCTCCCCTTCGCGGAGACGGGCCTATCAACCGTCGCCGCGAAGACGGACGCGGTGCCCGCCCACCCCTTAACCAGGAGTGGCCACCCTCAACGATTCAAAGACATAAGGGGTTAAGACAGTGGCAGCGGAGATCGTCAATCCTCGCAGCGACAGCGTGACGGACAACAACCCGGATGCGGTGTTCGCGCTGCACCGGGGCGGCAAGATGGCCATCGTGGCCACCGTGCCGGTCCACAACAAGGACGACCTGTCCCTGGCGTACACGCCCGGCGTTGCGAAGGTCTGCAGCGCCATTGCCGAGCAGCCCGAGCTCGTGAACGAGTACACCTGGAAGTCCAACGTGGTCGCCGTCGTCACCGACGGTACGGCCGTGCTGGGACTCGGTGACATCGGGCCCGAGGCCTCCCTCCCCGTGATGGAGGGCAAGGCCATTCTCTTCAAGCAGTTCGGTGGTGTCGACGCGGTTCCGATCGCGCTCGCCACCAAGGACACGGACGAGATCATCGAGACCGTGATCCGCCTCGCGCCGTCCTTCGGCGGGGTGAACCTTGAGGACATCTCGGCGCCCCGCTGCTTCGAGATCGAGCGCCGCCTCCAGGAGGCGCTGGACATCCCGATCTTCCACGACGACCAGCACGGCACGGCCATCGTGACGCTGGCCGCCATGCGCAACGCCGCGAAGCTCACCGGTCGCACCCTCGCCGACCTGCGCGCCGTGATCTCGGGCGCCGGTGCCGCGGGCATCGCGATCGCCAAGATCCTCGTGGACGCGGGCATCGGCGACGTCTGCGTCACCGACCGCAAGGGCGTCGTCTCCGCCGACCGCTCCGACCTGACGGACGTCAAGGCGGAGATCGCGGGCCTGACGAACAAGACCGGCCAGACCGGTTCCCTGGAGAGCGCCCTCACGGGCGCGGACGTCTTCATCGGCGTCTCCGGCGGTACGGTCCCCGAGGCCGCGGTGGCGACGATGGCGAAGGACTGCTTCGTCTTCGCCATGGCCAACCCGAACCCGGAGGTCCACCCCGACGTCGCGCACAAGTACGCGGCGGTCGTGGCCACGGGCCGCTCGGACTTCCCGAACCAGATCAACAACGTGCTGGCGTTCCCCGGCATCTTCGCGGGCGCGCTGAAGGTCCGCGCGACCCGGATCACCGAGGGCATGAAGATCGCCGCCGCCGACGCCATCGCCGGCGTCGTGGGTGACGAGCTCGCCGCCGACTACGTGATCCCCTCGCCGTTCGACACCCGCGTCGCCGAGGCCGTCACGGCCGCGGTCGCCGCGGCGGCAAAGGCGGACGGCGTGGCCCGCCTGGCCTAAGCGCTGCGCCGGCTGCACAGGGAGCGGGGCCCGACCAAAAAAATTGGCCGGGCCCCACTCCCCTCTCCCCCGGGCTTGATCTCCCCCCCAACCCACCCACCCCCCCCCGCATTTTCGGCGACCCTCTCCGCCCCTCCCG
>NZ_JBHWMB010000008.1:0-28628 GCF_042730015.1 Streptomyces sp. NPDC059957
TCGCGGCGCCTGGCACCGCGCCTCGCCGCGTTGTCGTCACTCGCCGACGCTCCGCGTCGACTCCCTCCTCCGCCTTGCGATCCACGGCACCAGACACCGCTCCCTGATCCGGCCTGATCGACAAGACACCCCCTAGCCCGGCAGCTCGCCGACCGCCACCTCGCGCGTCGGGTCCGCGGACCATTCCGACCAGCTGCCCGCGTACAGCGCGGCCGGGATGCCCGCCGCCGCCAGCGCCAGGACCTCGTGGGCTCCCGAGACGCCCGAGCCGCAGTAGACCCCGACCGGGGTGCTGGAGTCGGCGTGCACGCCCAGGCCCTCGAAGCGGGCCCGCAGGGTCTCGCGGTCCAGGAGCAGGCCGTCGGGTCCCGCGTTCTCCGTGGTCGGCGCCGACAGCGCGCCCGGGATGTGGCCCCCGACCGGGTCGATCGGTTCGACCTCGCCCCGGTACCGTTCGCCCGCCCGTGCGTCCAGCAGCACACCCGTCCGGGCCAGCGCCGCCGCCCCGTCCGCGTCCAGCAGTCCGATGGCACCCGGATTTGGCTTGAAATCACCCTCGCTCACGGGAGTGACCTCGGCCGACAGCGGACCGTCACCGGCCTTCCACGCGGCCAGCCCCCCGTCCAGGACCCGCACGCGCGGGTGACCCGTCCAGCGCAACAGCCACCACGCGCGCGCCGCCGCCCAGCCCTGACCGCCGTCGTACACGACCACCGGCACGTCCCCCGAGACCCCGGCACGCCGCATCACCGCCCCGAACTCCTCGGGATCCGGCAGCGGGTGCCGGCCGCCGGAGCCCGCCGGACCTGCCAGTTCCGCGTCGAGGTCGACGTAGGCCGCGTTCGGGAGGTGTCCGGCCTCGTACTCGGGCCTCAGGTTCGGGCCTCCGAGCTGCCAGCGGACGTCCAGGAGCACCGGCGGCAGCGGGCCGGCCAACTCCTCCTTCAGATCGGCGGCGGATACGAGCGGGGAGCGGGGCGGGTTCGCAGTCATGCGGGCCATTTTGCTCCCCGACACACACCCCGCGTAACAAGCCTGACATCGCCGGGCCGCACCGATCCGGACATCTCTCCCGGCTCCCGCGAAACCCGGCCGGTCGGGGCGCGCCGGGCCTCCCGGAGTGGAAGCATCAGCTCCGGGAAGGGTCACGAACGTGACGACGGAGGAGACGGCTGACATGACCGAGGCATCGGAAGCAACGCGGCGCACGCCCGGCACGCCGTGCTGGGCGAGCCTGATGGTGCACGGCCTCGGGACCACCGAGGATTTCTACGCCGACCTGTTCGGCTGGGAGTACGAGCCCGGCCCCGAGCAGCTCGGCCCGTACGTCCGGGCCCTGCTCGGCGGGCGGGAAGTGGCCGGCATCGGCGAGATGCCGCCGGACCGGCAGCTCCCGGTGGCCTGGACCACGTACCTGGCCACGGACGACGCCGACGCCACGGCCGAATCCATCCGCTCCTGCGGCGGCACGGTCGCGGTGGGCCCGCTCGATGCCGGGATCGCGGGACGGGTGGCGATCTGCTCGGACCCGCTGGGCGCGATCTTCGGGCTCTGGCAGGCCGCGTCCGACCTCGGCACCCGACTGGCCGGGGGGCCGGGCACCCCGGTGTGGCACGAGCTGGTCACCCAGGACACCTCGACGGTCGGGAAGTTCTACGAGCACGTCTTCGGCCACGAGGCCCGTGCGCACCCTGACGCCTGCGAGGACTTCGACTACCTCACCCTGTCCCTGCAGGGCCGGCCGGTGGCCGCCGTGCACGGGGTCGGCCGCTCCCTGCCCCACGACCGGGGGCCGCACTGGATGACGTACTTCGAGGTGGAGGACACCGACGCGGCCGCCGCCCGGGTCCTGCGGCTCGGCGGCCGGATCGTCCAGCAGCCGCGCGAGGGCCTGAGCGGCCGGCTGGCCGTGGTCACGGACCCGGAGGGCGCGGTGTTCACGCTCGTACGGGGCCGGGGCCAAGGCTGAGCGCTTGCGGCTACCGGAGCTGCCCGATGGAGGCCCGGGACGCCCCGGCCCTGACCATCAGGCCGCCGGCGAGGGCCGCCAGCAGCAGGGCGCCGAACCCGCACCACAGGAGCATGCCGTAGCCGTGCACCAGCATCCCGAAGTGCGTCTCCTGTGTCGCGGACCCGGTGGACAAGACCACGAGGACGGTGAGCAGCACGCCGCCGATCGCCTCGCCCAGCTGCTGGGCCGTGGCGATGGCGGCCGAGGCCGCCCCGGCGTGCCGGGGTGCCACGCCGGCGGTCACCGTGGCGAAGAGCGGCACGAGGGCCGTGCCGAGGCCGAGGCCGGTGAGGAGCATGCTGGGCAGGGACAGGCTCGTGGGCAGGTACCCGCCCTCGGCGGTGGCCAGGACGAGCACCCCGGCGGCCGCGAGCACCAGCCCCGCCGCGATCAGGACCTGGGGCGCGACGCGGTGCAGGACACGGGCGGAGACCTGGGTGGAGCCGATCACCGTCCCGACGAGCAGGGGCAGGAGGTATCTCAGGGACTCCCCCGCGTGGTAGCCGTAGATCTGCTGGAGGTAGAAGGCCAGCGAGCCGAACAGGGCCAGGGAGCCGACGCCCACCAGGAGCAGGGCGAGGAGGGCGCCGGCCCGGTTGCGGTCCTTGAAGACGTACGGGGCCAGGAGCGGGCCGGAGGTGCTGGTCTGGCGCCACAGGAAGCCCGCGAGCAGGCCGGCGCCGGCGGCGAGCAGGATCAGCGCCAGGACGTCGATCGTCCCGTCGGACTCGATCCGGGCGAGGCCGTAGGTGAAGGCGGCGAGCCCGCCGGAGCCGAGCAGCACGCCGGGCACGTCCGGGCGGGCGCCGGAGGCCGCGGGCTCGTCCCGCGGCAGGGTGAGCGTGGCCAGGAGCAGGAGCAGGGCGAGCGCCGCGGGGGCGTACAGGCACCAGCGCCAGTTCAGGCTTCCGAGGAGCGGTACGCCCACGAGCAGCGCGACCGCCGAACCGCCGCAGGTGAACGCGGCGTAGACCCCGAACGCCCGGCCCCGTTGCCGGGTGTCGGTGGAGCCGGTGGCGATCAGTGAGAGCCCGGCCGGTGTCAGCAGGGCGGCGGAGGCGCCCTGTAGGACGCGGGCCCAGAACAGCGTGCCGGAATCGCCGGCCGAGCCGCCGAGTGCGGAGGCCGCCGCGAACCCGAGCAGGCCGATGACCAGCGACCGTCGGCGCCCCAACAGGTCGGTGAGGTGCCCGCCGAGCAGCAACAGCGCGCCGAAGGCGACCACGTAGGCGGTGAACATCGGGCTCAGACCGGCGGATTCGACCCCGAGGTCCTCCTGGATCGACGGCATCGCGGTGATGAAGACCGTCGCGGCGAGCACCACCGTCAGCTGCGTCAGCGAGGCCACCAACAGGCCGCGCCGGCGCCCGGCGCGACGCGGGGCGCCCGCCGGGTCCTGGCCCGGGGCCGTGGAGGGGGTCTCGGGCCAGGCTCCCGGGGGCAGGACCGGGGGCGGGCCGAAGCCTCCGGCGGGCGTGGAGTCGGCCGGGGCCGTCGGGGCGTACGGGGGCGGCAGCGGGTGGGGCCGGGCGGCAGGGACCCGGGGGTCCGGACGCGCGGCCGGGGTTTCGTCGGGCCGCGTGGGGGCGTAGTCCAGCAGTTGGGCTGCGTGGCGCCCGAGTTGGGCCAGGACCGCGCCCGGTAGCCATTCCCCGGCCTGGTCGGCGGACGTGCGCTCGGCCACCTGCCCGGGGGTGGGCCGCTGGGCCGGGTCCTTGTGCAGGCACTCCCGTACGAGCTCGACGAGTCCCTCCGGCACGCCGGTCAGGTCCGCCTCCTCCTCGGCGACCCGGAACAGGTGGGCGTTCAGACCGGTGTCCGCGGCGCCGAAGAGGAGCCGTCCGGTGGCGGCGTAGACGAGGACGGCGCCGAGGCAGAAGACGTCGCTGGCGGGGGTCAGTTCGAGGCCGCGGACCTGCTCCGGCGACATGAACCCGGCCGAGCCGATCAGCATGCCGGTGTGGGTGAGCAGGCTGTCCCCGGCGAGGCTGTCCATCGCCCGGGCGATGCCGAAGTCGATGACGCGCGGGCCGTCGACGGTGACCAGGACGTTGGAGGGCTTGAGGTCGCGGTGGATCAGGCCCGCCTCGTGGACCGCCTGCAGGGCGAGGGCGAGCCGGTTGGCGAGGGTGTGCACGGAGTGCTCGGGCAGCGGCCCGAAGTCCTTGGCGACCACGGCGTGCAGGTCGGGCCCCGGGATGTACTGGGTCGCCACCCAGGGCACGGCGGCCTCGGGGTCGGCGTCGAGGACGGCCGCGGTCCAACTCCCGCCCACCCGCCGCGCGGCGGCCACCTCCCGGGCGAAGCGCCTGCGGAACTCGGGGTTCCCGGCGTACTCGGCCTGCACCACCTTCACGGCGACGGTGCGCCCGCCCTCGGAGCGGCCCAGGTAGACCAGGCCCATGCCGCCGGCACCCAGCCGGGCGATCAGACGGTACGGGCCGATACGGGTCGGGTCTTCGACGATGAGCTGATCCACGCGTTGAGGATAGTGCGGCTATCCAACATGCGGGGGCACATCGGCGGAATCAACGGAACTCGCGGACAGCGCGCCCGCGTCGGCCCTCGCCGACCGGCATCAGGGGGTGCTCCGCCGCCAGTCCTCGGCCCTGGGGCTGCGCTCTGCGTGCAGTCGCAGGACGTCGGCGTCGCTGCGGAAGCGGTGGGCCCACCGGCGGCCGCCTCCGCACACGGAGGCACGGCTGTCCGTGCCGGTGGAACGCGCGGGGACCGCCCGGGGCGCCGGGCGCGCCGCCGCGGGGGGTCAGTTGTGCGGGGCCGTTCCGCTGACCCGGTGGTCGGCGTGGCTGAGGGCTTCCAGGACGAGGCGGCGCAGGTGCCCGTCGCGCAGGCTGTAGTGGATGCGCCGGCCCTCGCGGCGGGTGTCGACGAGGCCCGCCAGCCGCAGTTTCGCCAGGTGCTGGCTCACCGCGGTCCTCGACGCGGCGCAGCGGTCGGCGAGCGAGCCGACGTCCGACTCCCCCTGGGCGAGCAGCCACAGGAGGTGCAGCCGGGTGCTGTCCGAGAGCATCGCGAAGACCTCGGTCGCCTCGGCGAGGCGCGCCCTGTCGGGATCCCGTAGGTGCGCATCAGGTGCAGGTGGCTGGGGTTCGCGAGCTGGCATACCCCACAGGGTAGGTCGCTCAGGGGAGACGCAGGGTGAGGGCGGGATCGCAATCCACCAGACATGTGCGCAGGTGCGCACGTGTGGATACATTGGAGGTCTCGTCCCACCGTCCAGCCCAGCCCAGCCCGGAGGGGAACCGCTATGCCGAGCGTGCTGCGCGACCGCACCTACCGCCACCTGTTCGGCGCCCAGGTCATCGCCCTGACCGGCACCGGCCTGGCCACCGTGGCCCTCGGCCTGCTCGCGTACGACCTCGCGGGCGCCGACGCGGGTTCGGTGCTCGGCACGGCGCTCGCGATCAAGATGGTGGCGTACGTCGCCATCGCCCCGGCGATCGCCGCGGTGGCCGACCGGCTGCCGCGCCGGGCCCTCCTGGTCGGATCCGACCTGATCCGGGCGGGGGTCGCGCTCTGCCTGCCGTTCGTGAGCCAGGTGTGGCAGGTCTACGTCCTGATCTTCCTGCTGCAGACCGCCTCGGCCGCCTTCACGCCGACCTTCCAGGCCCTGATCCCCGACGTCCTGCCGGAGGAGGGCGCCTACACGCGGGCCCTGTCCCTGTCCCGCCTCGCCTACGACCTGGAGAGCCTCGCCAGCCCCGCGCTCGCGGCCGCACTGCTGTCGGTGACCGGCTACGACCGGCTGTTCCTCGGTACGGCGGCCGGTTTCCTCGCCTCGTCCGCGCTCGTGGTGTCCGCCGTCCTGCCCCGGCGGGCGCGGGCCGTCGCCGCGTCCGGGCCCGGCGCGTACGCCAAGGCCACCGCGGGGACGCGCCTGTTCCTGCGCACCCCGCAGCTGCGGTCCCTGCTGGCGATGAACCTCGCCGTCGCGGCCGCCGGAGCCGTGGTCACGGTCAACTCCGTCGTGTACGTAAGGGACTTCCTGGGGCTGTCCGCCGAGTCGGTCGCCCTCGCGCTGGGGGCGTACGGAGCCGGGTCCATGGCCGTGGCCCTGGCACTGCCGCGGATCCTGGAGAACCGCCCGGACCGGCAGGTGATGCTGGCCGGCGCCCTGCTGCTCCCCGTGGCCTTCGGCGCCCTCGGCTTCATCACCTCGGCGCACGGCGGTGGTTGGCGCTGGCCCGCGCTGCTGGGCACGTGGGCGGGGTTCGGCGCGGCCTGCTCGATGGTGCTCACGCCCGCCGGCCGGGTGCTCCGGCGGGCCGCGCCGGAAGGGGACCGCACCGCGGTGTTCGCCGCCCAGTTCTCCCTGTCGCACGCCGCCTGGCTGCTGACCTACCCGCTCGCGGGCTGGGTCGGCGCGCGGGCCGGGCTCGGGTGGGCGACGGCGGCCCTGGGCGCGGTCGCGCTCGGCGCCGCGGCCCTCGCCGCCCGCCTGTGGCCGGCCGGGGCGGGTCAGCCCGGCGCCGCCGTGGCGGAGGCGGGCCGGGGCCACGTACACGAGCACGAGCACACCGGGCTGACCCCCGGACATCCGCACCTCCACGGGGCGCGGCGGGCCGGGGCGGGGTGGCGGCACAGCCACCACCACTTCACCGACGAACTGCACGCCGCCCACGGCTGAGCCGGCCCGAGGCGACCGAGCCGACGGCGTACGGCCGACGGACTGAATTCGATCACCCGTTAGTCATAAGCGATCACACCCGGCGCACCCCTTCTGCCCATTTGTGTGAATAGATCACCGCACTGGTCCTCCTTGGGGCGAGTCCTCTTCCCCGAAGGGCAGCCGATGCGACGTGTCGTGAGAAGCCGCGCCGGTGTCCCGTACCGGCGCGGGCGCACGGTGGCCGCGCTCTCCGCGGTGGCGGCGTGCGGCTTCCTCTCCACCGCGCCTTCCGTGGCATCGGCCCCGGCGGATCCCGGCACCACCGCCACGTCCGAGTCCCCCGCGCCCTCCGCGTCCGCCCTACCGGCAGCGCCTGCTGCCGGTACGGGGCAGCCGTCCTCGGAAGCGGGACACGGCGACGACACGGGACGCCTGGAGGAGCCCGAGGCGGGCAGCGGAGCCGCCGCCTCGCAGCTCCGGGAGAGCGCGGACCTTTCGGTGTCGGGCACCCTGCGGCCGACGGAGACCGCCGACCGGGAGAGCGCCGCTTCGGCGGCGCGGGAAACCTTCGACTACGTCGTGACGGTGACCAACCGGGGGCCGTCCACCGCCCGGCAGGTGCGCGTCACCGACCGCTTGCCGCTCGCCCTGGAATTCGTCTCGTCCCGCGACGGCTGCACCGCGAACGGCCGGACGGCGGTGTGCGGACCGTTGGCCACGCTTGCGGTGGGCGCCTCGCACGCGTGGGTGATCACCGTCCGGCTCGCGGCCGGCTACCGCGGAGACGGTACGGACATCGTCAACGAAGCGATCGTCGACTCGGCCACGTCGGACCCGGACTCCCGGAACAACACGAGCTCCCTGACCGGCCTGGAGATCCCGCCCAGTGCGCGGACGGCGGACCTGTCGCTCCGCAAGACGGCGGTGCTCGCGAGGGGACGGGAGCACGTCGGGCCCGGCGAGAAGTTCACGTACCTGATCACGGTGCTCAACGCGGGCCCGGCGACGGCGCGGCAGCTCCAGGTCACCGACCTGCTGCCGTCCTCGCTCGCCCTGCTCTCCTCACCCGATGACTGCGCGGTCGCGAAGGACGGGGAGCGGCTGGTGGTCTGTCCGCCGCTGGACCGGCTGGCGGCCGGCGAGAAGGCGGAGTACCGGATCACGGTCCGTGCCGTCCCCCGGGACCGGGCGGCCCAGCCGCCGCGCGAGAAGTGCACGCCCATCGAGAACGTCGCCCGCGTCACCTCGGCGAGCTTCGACCCCGACCTCTCGGACAACGCCAACCGACCGGGAACCACCGGTCCGGGCGGCGGCCGGCTGTGCCTGGTGTCCGAAGGGCGCGGGGACCAGCACGACGGGCACGACGGGCACGACCAGCACGGCGACCACAACGGCCACCACGGCCGTGGGGACGGCCACCAAGGCCGCGACGACCACCACGACGGCCGGGAGCAGCAGGGCGGCCGCGGCGACCTGGCCGACTCCGGGGCCACGGTCCCGCCCTGGCTGCTGTGGACCTCCACCGCGCTCGTGGCCGCGGGAGCGGCGCTGCGCACGGCGTTCCGGGTGCGGCGCCCATGACCGGCGGATCTCCGCGGCCCCTGCGGCGGACGGCCTGCGCAAACCCCACCGGAGCGCGAGCAGACGAGGAACGTTCGGTATGACGATGCCCCGGGGTGCCTGGTGGCGCAGGGCCGCCGCGTCCCTGCTGTGCACGACGGCGCTGGTCCTGCCGGCCGTCCTCGCCCCGCCTTCGACGGCGGCCTCGGTCGCTCGGACCGGGGCCGACGGCCCCCGGCCGCGCGCGCTCGCCTTCCCCGTCAACGAGAACTTCGACAGCTCCACGAACCTGGGCGGCACGAGCGGCAACGCGAGCTATCCGGACGGCGGAGGCTGGCTGCGGCTGACGTCCGCGAGCGCCGCCCAGGCCGGCACCTGGAAGCTGAAGGACTCCTTCCCCTCCAGCCTCGGCATCCTCGCCGAGTTCAGCTACGCCGGCTACGGGGGAACGGCCTTCGAGGGCAAGCGCGGTGACGGGCTGTCGTTCTACCTCGCCGACGGCGCGGCGGCCGACGGGGTCGGCCCTTCGGGCGGATCCCTCGGCTACGCCTGCACGGGTGCCGCGGACTCCTGCGCCGCCTCGGGCGTACCGGGCGCGTACCTCGGCATCGGGCTCGACGAGTTCGGCAATTTCTCGTCCAACGTGGTCGGCAACGGCGGCCCGGGCAACCAGCCCAACAAGATCGTGGTGCGCGGCGGCGGCAACGGCAGGACCGGGTACCGCTTCGCCACGTCGGCCGACGGTCCGGGCAAGACCGTGGAGACCGGCAGCCGGGCCAAGGAGCGCACGGTGCGCGTCTCCCTCCTGCCCAGTGGTACGAAGATGCTGCTGTCGGTGTCCTCCGACAGCGGCCCCGGCACCGCCATGACCCAGCTGATCACCGACTTCGACGTCACGGGCATCACCGGCCAGCCGAAGCTTCCGGCCACCTTCAAAGTGGGGTTCTCCGGAAGCACCGGTGGCGCGACGAACGTGCACGAGATCGACAGCCTCAAGATCAACGTGCCGGCCGACCTGACCATCGCGAAGACGGGCTCCCCCGCGAGCGTGCCCGCGGGCGGCGGACCCGTGACCTACACCCTGACCGTCTCCAACAGCCAGGCCAACGAGGTGACCGGCGCCGCCGTGCGCGACACCGTTCCCGGGCTGACCGACGTGACCTGGGCCTGCCGCGCCAACACCGGCGGGACCTGCGGGCGGGCCTCCGGCAGCGGGAACGTCCTGGACACCACGGCCGACTTCCAGCGGGGCGGCTCCGTCACCTACACCCTCACCGGTACCGCCCCGGCCCAGCCCGTCACCCTGTCCAACACGGCCACCGTGACCGCCCCGGCGGACCGTACGGACACCAATCCGGCGGACAACACCTCCACCGCGGCCGCCACGGTGGTGACGGCGCGCGCCGACGTGGCCGCGGAGAAGGAGGGGGTCGGCCCCGGTCCGGTGGTTCCGGGGCAGGAGTTCGCGTACCGGATCACCGCACGGAACCTGGGGCCCTCCCACACGACCGCGGTCCAGATCTCGGACACCCTTCCCGGGCCGCTGCGGTTCGTCTCCTCCGCCGACGGGTGCACGGCCTCGGGACAGCAGCTGTCCTGCCCGGTCCGCGATCAGCTGAACGCCGGGACGAGCACCTCGTGGAGCTTGCGCGTACGGCTGGACCCGGCCTACCAGGGCGACGGATCGGATCTCGGCAACGTCGCCTCCGTCCGGCACGCCCTCCCCGATCCGCAGCCCGCGAACGACACCGGCGCGGCCGCCGCCCCGCCGGGCGGAGTGGCGGCCGCGCGGGCCGACCTCTCGCTGGTGAAGGCCGTCGAGACCCGCTCCCCCGTGGCGCCCGGGGAGACCTTCACCTACACGGTGACCGTGCGCAACGGCGGCCCGTCCGTGGCCCGGAAGGTCACGGCCGCCGACCCGCTGCCCGCGGCGCTCGCGTTCGTCGCGTCGGCCGGGGGCTGCACCGCCGTTGGCCGGGACGTCACCTGCGGTACGGCGGCGACGCTGGACCCGGGCGGGGTCCGGTCGTGGACCTTCACCGTGCGCCTCGACCCGGCGTACACCGGTGACGGGACGGGCCTGCTGAACACCGCGACCGCCCGTGCGGACACGGCCGATCCGAACCCGCTCGACAACGGCGGCTCCGCCGGTGTGCCCGGCGGGCGCGTCCGCCCGCCGAGCGCCGACATCGAGCTCGCCAAGCGCGCGACGGCGGGCTGAGGGGGGCGTCCGCCCGCTGCCCGCCCTCCCCCGAACTCCCGTACGGCTCCCCCTGTACGGTCCTCTCCCGCACGAAACGGAAACGATGCGCGATGACGACGACACCAGGTCGGCGGCCTGCGGTCTGGGCCCTGGCTCCGCTGCTCTGCGCCGCGGCCCTGTGGGCCGGACCGGTCCCCGGGGCCGCCGCCCTGCCCGGCGGAGGGCCTACGGTCGAGGTGACGACGCTGCGGGCCAAAGCCCCCGGTGACCTGATCACCTACACGCTGACCGCGAGGAACAAGGGCCCGTCGGTGGCCCGGAAGGTCACCGCGACGGACAAGCTCCCGAACGGGATCTCCTTCGTGGGCTCCTCCGACGGCTGCACCGCCGTCGCGCAGACCGTCACGTGCGGGCCCGAACCGCAGCTCGCCGCCGGGGAGACCAAGAGCTGGAGCTTCCAGGCCCGGCTGAGCCCCTCGTACCAGGGCGACGGTTCCGACCTCGGAAACAGCGCCACGGGCAGCTCCGAGGCCACCGATCCCGACCCCGCCAACAACAAGCCGGATCCGGTGCTGCCTCCGGGGCCTTTCGACCCCGTGTCGGACCTGGCCACCGTCAAGACCCCGCTGGGCGCGGGTCCGACAGTGCCGGGCCAGGAGTACGAGTACGAGGTCCGTACGACCAACAAGGGCCCCTCGGACGCGCGCAACGTCGTGGTGACCGACGCCCTGCCCGTCGGTCTGGCCTTCGTCTCCTCCGCCGACCCGTGCACGGTGTCCGGACGGACCGTCACCTGCGGTCCGCTGGCTCGGCTCGTCCCCGGCGGCGAGGTGGTGTGGACCTTCAAGGTGAAGCTGGACGCCGCCTACGCCGGTGACGGCGGGGACCTGCGCAACACGGCGACCTCGGTCTCCGCGTCCAAGGATCCGGAACCCGCCGACAACACCTCGCAGGCCGTGCTGCCGCCGGGCGGGGTCACCGTCCCGCAGGCCGACGTGTGGACGACCAAGCGGACGGCCGACAGCACTCCCGTCGCCCCCGGTCAGACCTTCGACTACGTGGTGAGCGCGACCAACGACGGCCCGTCGCGGGCCCTGGGCACCTCCGTCACCGACAAGCTGCCCGCGCAGCTCGCCTTCGTCGCCTCCCCCGACGGCTGCTCGGTCACCGACGGTACGGTCACCTGCGGCCCGGTGGCCGTACTGGAGCCCTCGGCGTCCCGGACCTGGCGGTTCACCGTCCGCCTCGACAGCAACTACACCGGCAACGGCTCCGACATCCGCAACACCGCGACCGCCGGCTCGCGGACCAAGGATCCCAAGCCTGAGAACAACACGAGCAGCCCGGCCGGCCTGCCCGGCAGCACCGTCAACAAGCCGACCGCCGACCTCGAAGTGGTCAAGGAAGCCGTCGGTACCAAGCCGCCGGTGCCGGGCGAGAGCTTCGACTACCGGATCCGGATCACCAACAACGGCCCGTCGGCCGACGCCTTCAACGTCAAGCTCACCGACGCGCTCCCCGAGGGCCTCTCCTACGTGGCGTCCTCCCCGGCCGGCTGCACCGTCGCCGGACGTCTGGTGTCGTGCAAGCGCACCAGCCCGCTCAGGGTCGGTGAAACGATCGAGTACCTGCTCACCGTCAAGGTGGATCCCGCCTACGCCGGAGACGGCAGCGACCTGAAGAACACCGCCCAGGTGACGGCCGACAACATCGACCCGGCGAGCGGGAACGACAAGAGCACCGCGACCGTGCCCGGCGGGCACGTCACCGCACCCGCCGCGGACCTCGCCATCACCAAGAAGCCCGTCCAGACCAGCCCCGTGGCCCCGGGCGAGACCTTCGACTACGCCCTGACCGTCACCAACAACGGCCCCTCCCAGGCCGAACAGATCACGGTCTCCGACACGCTGCCGACCGCGCTGAGCTTCGTGTCCGGTGACGCCGGCTGCACCTCGGGACGGACCGTCACCTGCGGCCCGCTGCCGCGGCTGGCTCCCGGAGCATCGATGACCTGGGTGATCAAGGTGAAGCTGGATCCGGAGTACACGGGCAACGGCTCCGACATCCGCAACACCGCCACCGTCGACTCCCTGACGGGCGACCCCAGGCCCGCGAACAACACGAGCGCGGCCGCGGGCCCGCCCGGCGGCACGGTCAAGGACCCGACGGCCGATCTGGAGGTCGGCAAGACGACCCCCTGACCCCGCACACCCCCTACGGAAGGCCGGCCGGGCACCCCGCCCCGCCGGCCTTCCGGCGTACGCCCTCCGCGGGGTCCCTGCAAGACCGGGCCGGCCACCCGAATTCACCCGAACGGCGGCGCTTGGATGTCCCCGTACGCCCCTGGCGCGGACGCTGGGCGCAACGCAGGACCCTCGGCGTCCCGCCCGACGAAGGAGCCTCTCGTGGCACAGGCAACGCCCCCCAGCAGGGCCCCCAACAGCAGGTACACCGTCGACGAGAACCCGTGGGCGGCGAGCGGAATCGTGTTCGCCGGTGTGCTGATGCTCGTGGAAGGCGTACTCGGCATCCTGAAGGGCATCGTCGGCATCGCGAACGACGACGTCTACGCGAGGGTGGGCGACTACACCTTCAAGTTCGACACCACGGCGTGGGGCTGGATCCACCTCGTCCTGGGCATCGTGCTCGTGGTCGTGGGTGCCGGCATCCTCAAGGGCGCGGACTGGGCCAGGATCACGGGCGTGGTGATCGTCGCGCTGGACATCATCCTCAACTTCCTGTGGCTGCCCTACACGCCGCTCTGGGCCCTGATCTCGATCGCCATCGGCGTCTTCATCATCTGGGCGCTGTGCACGGGCACGGCCCGGAAGCACTCCGCCGCCGTCTGAACGACGCACGGGCACCGGGCCCGGGGACGGGCCCGGTGCCCCTGAGCCGGCGCGGACCGGGCTACTCCTCGCGGGCCCCGCTCCGCAGGTATCCGGTCAGCCCCTGGACGACGGCCCGCCGGGCGTGCACCCTGGCGCGGATCGACTTCGCGTCCAGCCTGACGTGGAGGGCTGCCGCTTCGTCACCCTCGCCCACGGTGATGCTGCCGTCGGACGTGCTGCCCCGGCCTGCATCGAGCGCGACGGCCGCGTCCAGGAGGCGGAGTTCCACCTGGGCCGTGTCGAAGCGGCCCTCGCGCCATTCCCGGGGCGGGGCGTCCGGGTACGCCGGCAGGTCGAACCGGATGAGGACCGACGGCCCCTCTTCCTGCCAGCGGATCTCGCGCACCGTGACGCCGTCGAGTCCGGGCACCGCCTGCTCCCCGTAGACCGCCCGGACGATCTCGGGGTTGTCCACGAACTCGAGCCAGCCCGGTTCCGGCACGGGACCCGCCGCCACCTCAGGAGCGACCTCCTCGGGCAGGGGCGGCCGTACGCGGTCGATGCGCCGGCGCTCGCTCGCACCGAACTCCTCGTAGTTCTGCCGGGCCTCCCGGAGCGTGACGTGATTGGGACCACCCACGTACTCGTCGGGATCCCGGTAGTCCCCGCCGTCGTCCTGCCAGCCGCAGACGGGGCAGATCTCGTGGTTGCCCTTCACGTGCACCGTCAGGCTCCCGCAGACGATGCAGGGTGATGCTCCTGTCGTCACTGTCACTGCTCCAGTCCTGGTCGATCGTCCCAATAGCGCCTGGCATTGGCGTCCGTCGCCGTACCGTCTCGTTTGATGGAACTGTCGAAATAGGTAATGATCTTACCGGTATTCAGATCCTTGACTCCGAATTCGTTGGTCGTCGGATCCCACCGGTAGACCTTGCCCTCCATCAGGGATTCCTTCTCCCTGACACCGGGCGGCTTGGAACCGGACATCAGGTCGTCCGCCGCCATCGCGTAGTCGCCCTCGTCGTAGATGTTCAGGTCCCGGCCGTGGTCACCGTAGTGCCGGCTCAGGCTCGCGGGGCTCGTCCAGCTCTCCCGCGCCTTCTTGATCTGCGCGTCGATCTCCTCGCAGTCCGGATCCGGCGCGAGGCCCAGCAGGTCGAAGCGGGTGAACGGATTGCCGACATAGGCGACCGGATTCGGCGCGGGGCGCAGGCCCAGCGGGTCGGGGGAGAAATAGCGGGCCGTTTCCGGGTCGTACGTGCGGAAGTAGTTGTGGTGCAGGCCTGATTCCGCGTCGAAGTACTGGCCCGGGAAACGCAGCGGCGTGTACGCCGTCGCGTCGCGGTTCCACGTGGTGGCGCCCCACACCGTCGAGCGGCTGCGCCAGGCGATCTTCCCGTCCTCCCCGACCAGCTCCTTCGGGGTGCCGATCAGATCGGTGACGATCGCGAAGAACCGTTCGTCCACCACCTCCTGCGAGGCGTCCGCGAGGCGCTCCGTCTGGGTGAGCGGGTAGTGGCCGTCGTGGTTCCAGGTGAGGATCACCGCCGGGGCTGCGGAGCCGCCGCCGCTCGCGGTCTGTTCGCACAGCGTCGTCCCGTCCCAGGTGAAGAGGGTTTCCTCCACGACCTCGGGGACGCCCTCGGGGACGGCACCGGGCATGGCACCGGTCGGCGCGAGGCGCTGTTTGGCCGTGCGGCGGCCCAGTGCGTCGTACCGGTAGCGCCAGTGGGAGCCGTCCGGGGTCACGACGGCCGCGAGGCGGTCCTCGGCGTCCCACTCGTAGCGCCAGGTGTCCGGCTTGCGGGACAGCCTGGTCCGCTGCTGGAGGACCACCCGGCCCCGCTCGTCGTGCTCGTAGCGCACCCGCCCCGCCCGGGTGATCCTGGTTCCCGCGTACGCGCGTGCGCCGCGCGCCTCTTCCCCCGGATGTCCGTCCGGCCAGGAGGCGGCGGACTGGTTGCCCGTCCTGTCGTAGCCGTAGCGCTCCGACCAGCCGTCCGCGTCCACCCCCGTGACCCGGCCGAGCGCGTCGAGCGTGAAGGACCGGTCGCCGTTCAGGGCGTCCTCGATGCCCGTCAGGAAGCCGTCGTCCCGGTAGCCGTACTCGCGGCGCTGCAGGACGGCTCCGTCCGCGCCGGCCACGTGCTGCCCGGTCACCCGCCCCCGGACGTCGAACCGCTGGGCCACGGTGAGGGCCGAGCCGACGGTACGGCTCACCTCGCGGCCCGCCGCGTCGCGCGCGAAGGCGACGGTCCGTCCGGACGTGGTCAGTTCGCCGCGCCGTCCGTCGGCGGTGAACGTCCAGAGGCTCCGCGCCCCGGTGGGGGTCGTGCGTCCCACGCGCCTGCCGAGCTCGTCGTAGGCGTACGAGAGCGTCCGGCCGTCGACCGTCTCCGAGAGCAGCCGCCCGTGCCGGTCCCTCAGCCTGGCCAGCGTGGAACCGTCGGGAGTGGTGGCCGCGGCCAGCTCGTCGAAGGCGTCGTATTCGTACGTCGTGACGCCGTCCGGGGTCTCCTTGCGGATCACCTGCCCCAGCGCGTTGCGCGCGAAGGCCACCACCTGGCCGGGGCCGTGCGTCCGGGACGCGAGCTGCCCGGAAGCGTCGTAGGCGCAGTCGACGGTCCGGCCGTCGAAGTCCGTCTCCGACACCAGCCGGCCCGCGGCGTCGTACGCGTACGTCCACGCGGCACCGTCCGGGCCCGTCACCCGGACCGGGCGCAGTTCGGCGTCGTAGCCGAACTCGTACCGCAGCCCGTCCGGGGTGGTCCGCGCCGACATCAGGTCGAAGTCGGTGTACTCGTACACCGTCGTTCCACCCGAGGCGTCCGTGTGGGTGAGGCAGTTGCCCTCGCCGTCGTAGGTCCAGGACTCCTCGGTCCCGTCCGGGGCGATCCGGCGGGCAGGCTTGCCTTCCACCGTCCACTCCATGCGGGTGACCGCGCCCAGCGGATCGGTGAAGCGCACGACCCGGCCGAAGGCGTCCCGTTCGAAGAGGGTGACCGCGCCCAGCGGGTCCGTCACCCGGTACGGCAGGCCCGCGGCATCGGCGTCGATGCGGACGACGGCCCCCAGCGGGTTCGTCTGCGCCACCAGGGAGCCCCGCTCGTCGTGCTCCAGCACGGTCGTCGAGCCGGTCGGCGAGGTCATCGACGTACGGTTGCCCCGCTCGTCGTAGGTCTGGCGGAAGACCCGGCCGTCGGGGTTCACCACCCGCGTCGGAAGGCCGAGGCCGTCGTACTCCATCCTGCCCACGCGCCCGTCCGGACGCTCCAGGGCCGTGAGCAGACCGCGCTCGTCGTAGGAGCGCCGGGTGACGCGGCCCAGCGCGTCGGTCTCCATGACCGGCAGGCCCCGCTCATCGAAGGCGTGGCGGGTGACGGCGCCGAGCGCGTCGATCGACGCGACGACACGGTGGGCTTCGTCGATCAGGTAGCGGCGGACGTGCCCCTCACCCGTGGTGGTCGTGGTGACGCGCAGACCCGTCTCCGGGTCGACCGCGTCGTAGGCGAGGGTGAGAGCCAGCTGCCCGTCGGTGCCTCCTTCGGCGACGCACCGGTCCTGGTCGTCGTACGCGTAGGTGAAGCGGCGGTCGTTGGTGTCGGTCCAGGAGCTGATGCGGCCGCGCTCGTCGTAGGCGAGGCGCAGCGGCAGGCCCGAGGAGTTGGTGACCTCGGTGAGGTTGCCGTCGGTGTAGCCGTACGCGAGGACGCGCGGGCCGCCGGTGAGGTGGAGGCCGGTGACGCGGCCGTCCGTGGTGTCGAGGCGCAGGTGGTAGCCGCCGCTGTGGGCGATGCCCAGAGGGGTGCCCTCGGCGTCGTACTCGAAGGTGATCGTGTTGCCGTTGCGGTCCTCGACGCGGTCGATGACCGCGCGCCCGTACCCATCGCTGTCACCGTCCTCCTCGGTACCGGTGAGGGTGGTGAAGAGCCGGGTACGGCCGAGGGCCGGGTCGGTGACGGTGTAATCGCCCTCCGGCGTGCGGTCCAGCGGCCATCGGGGGCCGCTGGTCGCGAACACCGGTACCCCTGGGGCGGGGTGCGGGTACGCGACGACCAGGCCGTCCGCGGTGACCAGGACGACGCCCTCGGGGTCGATCTCCAGGTGCTCGTCGATGGTGGAGGACCAGGACGGTCCGAACCAACGTCCCGCCGTGTAACCGGACTCCGCGCGACGGGTGAAGATCAGCGGCAGCGTACCCGGCAGCACGATGTCCGTCTGCGGCAGGAACATCCGGCCGGTCGCGAGGTCGACCGGGTCCGTTCCGTCGCACCGCTTGTCGCAGTCCGGCTTGTCCCGCTGGTCGGGTCCGTCCTTGTCCAGGCCGGTGCGGCCGGGCCCCTTGAGGTCGTCGGCGTGTTTGGCGGCGGAGCCGACCTTCTTCAGGCCGCCCAGGCCCTTGGAGCCGACGAGTTCCGGGATCAGCTTGCCGATGCCCTCGGAGGGGTCCTTCATGAACTCGTCGAGCATCTTCTTGCCCGCACCGAGCGGGTCGTTGGCCATCGTGACCAGACCCGCCGCCGTCAAGTTCAGGTTCGTGACGTACTCGGCCGGGTGCGTCAGGTTGTACGGATCCATCGGGTTCAGCGCCCGTGCGAAGTTCACGATCCCGGCCGTGCCCTTGATGACACCGCCCGTCAGGTGCGTCTTGGCGAGGTCCAGGTAGTCCATTCCGTCGCCGAGCTGCTTGGCGTACGAGGGCTTCGGCGGAGCCGCGTCCCGCGCCGCCCGCACCGCCGTACGAACCGTCTCCGCGACGTCGTTGCGCTGTTTGCGGGCCGTGTCCAGCTTGTCCTGAGCGGCCGTCGCGATCGCGGTCCCCGGATCGGTGAAGTTCTCCGAAGGCCGGGGCGGCAGCGGGTCCTGCTTCGCCTTCAGCGCGTTGTTGTAGGTGTCGACCAGCTTGTTGTGCGCGCCGCGGGCCTCGGTGGAAACCTTCTTCGCCCGGTTGTACTCCTCCAGCGCCTCCTTGGCCTGCCCCTGCGCCCACTCCACGGTCTCCGCGAACCGGCCCATCGCGTCGGCGGCCTTCCCGAACGCCTCCGCCGCCTTGAACCAGCGCGGCGGCTCCTTCGCCACCGACTCCCTGAACGAATCCGCGGCCTTGCCCTTCAGGCCGTCCGGCTCCCCCATCCCCTTCAGCCCGTTGCCGACCTTGTCGAACGACGCCTTGAAATCGTTCAGGTGGGAGACCTGCGCGCGTATCTTCGACACGCTGCCGTAGACCAGCTTGTTCGGGTCCTCGGTCTGGCCGAGCTCCAGCTCCGCCACATCCGCACCGAGTTGGTTGGCGGCGGAGCGGCTCTTGTCGCGGATCCAGTCCCCCGCGCCGTCCAGCCCGACGTCCTCGGCGAAGTCGGCCGTCTTGTCGCCGGCCCACTCGACCGCGTCACCGACCTTCTCCGCACCCTTCTCGACACCGTCCTCGATGACGTCCGGTACGAAATCCCGCCAGCCCATCAGCGACCGCCCCCGTCACGCTTGGCCTGTTCCAGCAGGTCCTTCAGCGAACCGATCTTCCCGCTGGATGTCAGCGTGTCCCCCGTGTCCGACCAGGTCTGCTTCATTTCCTCGGCACTCTTCTGGAAGGACTCCGGACTGTAATCGGGCTTGTAGACGTCCGCGGAGAAGATCTCCCCCCACGGCTTCTTCTCGATCTCGTCCTCGTCGGCGTGCGGATTGCCGTACGCGGCGTTGGCGACGACCCGGAACGTGCCGTGGAGGTACTGCTCCTCCTCCCACACCGTGCCCGCCGCGATCCCCAACGACTGCGCGAGGGTGCTCGCGTTCTGCACCAGGCTCCGCACACCCCACTCCCAGCGCTCGCAGAAATCCTCGAAATCGGTGGCCACACCCGCGTGCCCGGTTTCCATCCCCGTCATCGCCAGATTCTCGAAACCCGCACCCATCGAGGCACCGGCCGCGTCCCCGGACTCCCGCAGCTCCCCGATCGCCGCCCGCAGACCGTCCTGAATGTTCTTGACCGCTGCCGGCGAGACCTCCAGGTCCCCGTTCCCCGCCATCAGGCCACCTCCCCGACCACCAGGTCCACGGCATTCGCATCCGGGACGATCCCCGCCACCGGCGGGAAGAACATCGACCCGTCCGCATCCGCCGCGTTCACGACGACACCCGCGGGGCCGTCCGCCAACGGAACCACCGCATCCACCAGCCGCGCACCCAGCACCGAGAGGAACTCCCACTCCCGGCCGGCCTCCGCCTCACCCCGCGCCTGCGCGAACCGGGCCAAGGCCTCCTCGTCGGTGAACGCGTAGATCCAGCGAATACCGCCCGACATCGCCGACATCAGACCGCCGTCAGGGCCATCTGCCAACGGAACCAGCAGGGCAGTACGCCGGAATTCGCCCACCAGGCGGCCTGGATCACCCAGCCCGTCCCGCATAGCGGCGATCTCTACGGTCAGTTCCATGGGCTGCATCCCCTCCAGCGCCGGCCAGCGTCCTGAGGGAACACGCTATCGGGAACCCCACCGGTTCCCTCAGGCCCCGGAAGAGCTGTGTCAGGCGTGGTCGACGGGAGCCTTGACGGCTGCGGTGCACAGGGTGCGTTCATACCTCTGAGTGAGGTCGGCGGGGATCACGGGGGCGCAGGCGAACTTCTGCCTAGGGTGACTCCTGGCGGTCTGCGGCCGCTCCGATCGGCACGTCGACCCATGTACAGGAGCTTGTGTGGCGCAGCAGCACACGACGTCACTCCGGCTCCGTCTCCGGTACCGCTTCGACCATCTGCTCTCGGGCGGAACGACCCCGCTCATCGGCTGGCTCACCCTGGCCTGCCTCGCCGTCGTCGTTCCGGCCAGCGCCGTACTCGTCTGGTCCGACCGGGCCGCCCCGGCCACGCTCTCCGGCCGGCTCACCGCCGTGTGGGTCAGCGTCGGACAGACCCTGAAGATCGGGGGTGCGGTCGGCTCCCCGCTGTACGTGCTGGCCTCCGTGTCGCTCGCGCTCGTGGCGCTGCTCTTCGTGTCGACCCTGGTCAGTCTGATCACCACGGGCATCAACCGGCGCATCATGTTGCTGCGCCGAGGTCACTCCACCGTGCTGGAGACCCGGCACACCGTCGTACTGGGCTGGTCGGACCAGGTGTTCCCGGTGATCGGTGAGCTGGTGGCCGCCAACGCGAACCAGCGTCGCTCCGCCATCGCCGTGCTCGCCCCGCAGGACAAGGTGTGGATGGAGGAGGAGATCTCCGCCCGCGTCGGCGACAGCGGCAGGACGCGGATCATCTGCCGCAACGGGAGCACCACCGACCCGGCCGAGCTGCGCCGGGTGAGTCCGCGCACGGCGCGGGCCGTGCTGGTGCTGCCCCCCACCGGGGACACCGGTGACGCCCACGTGGTGAAGACGCTGCTGGCCCTCGACGCGGCCGTCCACGGCCCGGCGGAGGCCGAGGCGCAGGGAGGGACGGAGGGAGGAGCGGTGGTGGTCGCCGCCGTCCGTGACTCCCGCAACCACCTGACCGCCGAGCTGGCCGCCGGGCCCTCGGGCCACGTCCTGTGCGTGGACGACATCGTCGCCCGGCTCCTCGTCTCGACGGCCCGGCAGCCCGGCCTCTCGCTGGTCTACTCGGAGTTGCTGGACTTCGACGGCGACGAGTTCTACCCGGTGGCCCCCGGGGACCTCGTGGGGCGCACGTTCGGCGAGGCACTGCTGTCCTTCGCCACCTCCTCCCCGGTCGGCCTGCTGCACGGCGACGGGGGCGTGACCCTCAATCCGGACCCGGGGGCGACGATGGGCCCGGCCGACCGGATCATCGTCATCTCCCGGGACGACGACACGGCCGTACGGGCGGACGTGGCCGACCGTGTCGAGGACGGCGCGATCGTGACGGCCACACCCGCGACGGCACGGGCCGAGCGCCTCCTCCTGCTCGGCTGGAACCGCCGCGCTCCGCTCGTCATCGAGCAGCTCGACCAGTACGTGGGCCCGGGAACCACCCTGGACGTCGTGGCGCTCGGCGTGCACGCGGCCGCGGGCGGCGGCGCCCGGGGCGTCACGGCCGCGCGGTCCCGCCTCGAAGTCTCCTTCCACGACGGGGACATCACCGATCCGCTCACCCTGGCCAAGCTGGACGTGACCTCGTACGACGGCGTGATCGTGATCGGTGAGACGGAGCCCGAGGACGTGGACGCGCCCTTGGCCTCCCTCGCTCCGGTGACGGATCCGCAGGCGCGGGCGGACGACAGGACGCTGGTCACCCTGCTGCACCTGCGGGCCATCATGGAGAACGCGCGGCGCGACATCGCCCTCACCACCGAGATGTCCGACGACGGCAACCGGCTCCTCGCACCGGCACAGGACGGCGCCGACTTCATCGTGAGCGGCAGGCTGATCAGTCTGCTGATGACCCAGATCTCCGAGAGCCCTTACCTCGCCGCGGTCTTCGAGGAGCTCTTCGACGCGGAGGGCCACGAGTTCCACCTCAAGCCGGCCACGGACTACGTCCGGGCCGGTCATGAGGTCTCGTTCGCCACCGCCGTCGAGGCCGCGCGGCGGCGCGGGGAGTGCGCGGTGGGCTACCGGCTGCGGGCGCGGAGCGCCACGGGCCCCGACTACGGGGTGCGGATCAACCCCGACAAGCGCGGGCGCGTCCGCTTCTGCGAGGAGGACTGGCTGATCGTGCTCGCCGAGAGCTGACACCCGACGGCCGGCAGCCGACGCCGCCAGCCGTCGGGGCCGCCGCTACGCCGTGTGCACTTCCAGGGCGGTCCGCACCGCGGATTCCAGGGCTCCCTCGATCCACGCGGGCTTGATGGAGGTGTGGCATCCGGCGAAGTGCAGGTTGCCCTCGGCCCTGCGGACATGGGGGAAGAGCTCGGTGTGCTGGCCGGGCAGCAGTACGGACGCCTCGCCGTACGCGTACGGGTCGCGCATCCAGGACTGGGTGCGGCCGACGCCGGTGTAGAACACCTCGACGCGCTGCCCGAACACCTCCTGGACCCCGGCGAGGGCGCGCGGGTAGCGCTCCTCGTCGTCCAGGGAGTCCCACTTCAGGGCGTCGTCCGACCAGCTGTAGGAGGCGAGGACGACACCGCCGGCGCTGCCTTCGACGGGGTAGGAGGGCTGGAACATGAAGCGGTTGGGGTTGTCGGTCACCGAGCCGCCGCCGACGACGCGGGCGGCCTCGGGCTGATCGCGGGTGACCACGCGGCTGGCGGCGTAGTGGGAGCGCTGGCCCGCGGAGATGTGGCCCTCGGGTACGGAGGAGTGGGCGCCCAGCAGGCTTCCGTTCGCCGGGCTCTGCCCGGTCTGGTACTTGCGGTAGAGGCCGGGCTGTACGGCCTCCAGCTCGCGCTTCCAGTCGGCCTCGTCGAACTCCCACCAGCGGCGGCTGAATTCGAGCAGCACCTTGGTGGCCGCGTCGTAGTGCAGCTCGGTGACCGCGCGCCGCTTGCCGTACGAGAGGGCCGGGGTGACGGGGATGTGGCGCAGCCCCGAGAAGGGGACCGTGATGATGGCCGTGTCGGCGGTGAAGGTCTCGCGCCGCACGGGGCTGCCGCCGCGGCCCTCGGAGACGGTCTCGACCGTGACCTTGCCTTCGCCGTGGACGATGCGGGTCGCCCGGCGGTCGAGGCGTACGAGGTCCTTGACGCGCGCGTACATCGCGTCGGCCAGGGTGGCGGTGCCGTCGGGCAGTTCGTAGAAGGCGGTGTCGGGGCTGATCAGCGAGGCGCCGATGAAGCTGTGCACGAAGGCGAGGTGCAGGCGGGAGGTGAGGTTCTCGACGGTGCCGATCAGATCGATGGTCCGCTCGTCGAGCCCCGCCTCCTCCGTCAGGAAGCGGTACATCGACATGTGCCCGTAGCGCTGAATGACGCGCGCCCAGCCCTCGACGAGTTCCTTGTCCTTCTTGCCCTCGATCTCCCCCCGTACGGGGGCGAAGGCCGCGCGGACGATCTGCGAGGCGGGCACGGACTCGTACGCCTGCGGGACTCCGAAGGAACGATTGAGCGCCTGCGGGGCGCGCGCGTAGTCGGCGCGGCGGACGCGGATGCCGTTGACGTGGATCCACGTCCGGTAGGCGGGACGGCCGGCCGCGTCGACGTCGACCAGGTGGAAGCGCCTGCGCTTGAGACCGAGACCGTCCATCAGTCCGGTGACCAGCGGGTGGCTGTCGGGGATGCGCATCGCGCCGGCCTCGGCGTACTGCTTGGGGTCGGCGAAGGGCTGGGCGGCCTTCTCGTGGCCGCCGGTGCGGAAGGTCTTGATCCGGCCGCCCACCCGGTTGGCGTTGGCCTCGATGACGGTGACCTTGTGGCCCGCCTCGCGCAGGAGATGCGCGGCGGTGAGACCGGCCGGCCCGGCGCCGACGATCAGCACCTTCTTGCCGGGGCGGCGCGAGCGGGGCAGGCCGTTCTTCAGCAGGATGTCGGCGTAGCGCGGTACGAGCGGCTGGTCCTCGTCGTCCCGTACGAGGATGGCCCGGGCGATCGTCAGGCAGGTGTCCCAGTCGGCGACCGCCGTGCCGGGGACGGCCTGCGAGGTCTCGGCGGAGGTGACGGCCACCGTCAACCCGCCGGCCGCCGCGACGGCGGCCGCGCCCGCGATGACGGTTCGGCGGGAGGGCCGGCGGGAGGGCGCCGGTGCGGGCTCGCCGGAGGCTACGGAAGCTTCGGGGGTTTGGGAGTTGGCATCGGGATCCATGATCATGAGCCAACTCTTGCCGCCCGCCGGGGTCGGAAGGACCAGAATGCGCCCGCGCGGGCAAGGACCACCCGGACGTGCGAAGCGCTCCGCTCCGCGCTGACGAACTGGCTTTCGTACGAGCACCCTTGGGGCCGTCGGCCATGGCGTCCGCCAGGCGGTCCGGCCGCATGCCGACGGTGTCACCGTACGGACAACCGGGTGCCATCGGACAGGTATCGGGGTGGGCGATGGCGGAGGCATAACGGATCGAAGGGGCGAGTTCCTAGGTTTCTCGTTGCCGGCCGAGAACGACCGGTTCGAACAGGCGAGACAGGGGCCGGCCGCGAAGGTCTGCACCGCGTGCCGCCGGTGACCCGAAGGAACCGAACGTGCGCAGAATGGCGCTTCCCGCAGTGGCGGCCATGTCAATGGCCCTGCTGCTCCCGCAGTCGGCCGTTGCCGAGGACGTCCCCTCCCCGGCCCTGGAGGCCGGTGAGACCCAGCTGATCGGCCCGGGCATGTACCAGTCGGCCGACGACAGCTTCCAGATATCCGAGAACGACGTGTCGTACGGCCTGATGAGCCGTACCCACACGGTGGACGGGAGCGGGGCGGGCGTCGCCCAGGCCCAGGACGCCCCGGCCGCCCGCGCCGACCTCGGGGTGTTCGGTCCGAGCTGGGAGGCCGAGTTCGTCGGCGGCCAGCTGAACCGCAAGCTGGTCCCCGGCTCCGGTTCGATCACCACCACCGACCTGGACACCGCCGAGTCCGTCCGCTACGACCTGACCGACTCGGTGGCCGGCGCCAACGGCGGCAGCATCAACACCTACAAGGCGCCGGACGGTTCCACGCTGGTGGAGAACGTCCAGTGGGACGACCTCGCGGGCGTGCTGAAGACCACGGTCACCGAGACGCTCAACATCGACCTCACCCGGATCGCCTCCGGTGACGACGTGCCGCTGGACTCCTCCGGCAACCCGGTCCCGGCCGCCTCCCTCAAGCCGTCCTACACCTGGAAGCAGGTCGGCGGCAGCGGCGACACCTGGCGGGTGACGGCGGTCGGCAACGCCGCCTTCAAGCAGACGACGGTCACCTACGACAGCACCGGACGCGTCTCGACCGTCAAGGACCCGGCGCGCGCCGACGTCCCCGCGCAGACCGTCAAGGTCAACTACGCGGCGGCCACCACCGCCTCCGGCCAGACCCTCGGCGATGTCGCGGGCCAGGTCAAGGACATCACCGTCACCGTCGGCCAGACCGTGCAGACCCTGGCCCGCTACGCGTACGACGGCTCCGGCCTGCTCCGCAAGGTCGAGGACCCGGCGGCCGGCAGCCAGCTCAACACCTACAGCTACGACGCTTCGGACCGGGTGGTCGCCGCCTCCGCCGAGGACGGCGCGGCCTGGGGGTAGATCCACTCGGGGGACGTGCCCGCCATGGGGGGGGGGGGGACCACGGGGGCTAGACCAGAGCAAGACGGCGCTGTCAGGGGCCCCCCAGGAGGGGAGACGCGGCGCGGCTCCCCCCCGGCCGCCGAGGACTTCACCGGCGGCGAGATCACCTCCGCCCAGGCCTACCCGAGCTACTGCTCCCGGCCCGAGTCTTGGATGTGGTACCAGTACAGCGGCTGCTCGACGAAGGTCGCCCACTACGGCTGGCGCAACCCGAGCTGGCGCACCACCCCGACCGGCGCCAAGATCAGGGGCGTCTCGAACGACCACTGCACCGGCGGCGCCGACAAGCCCATGGGCTGGGACTTCCGTGCCGCCTGTGACTCGCACGACTACGGCTACGGCACCATCGGCAACAGCTACAAGGGCTACCGCTACTACCTGGACCGCAACAAGGGCATCGCCACCGACGTCGCGTTCTACAACATCCTGTACTACAACACCTGCCCGGCGTACTTCTGGAAGAGCGCCTGCCGGTCCACCGCGTACACGTACTACACCGCGGTCTTCTACGGCGGCCACCCGAAGAACGGCGCCAACGCCACCTGACGGGCAGCGCGATCGCAGGGGACAGGGCAGCCCGGCAACCGACGCCGCTGCCCCGTCCCCGCCCCGGGGCCCGAGCACACGCCTCCCGGCCCCCCTTGAACTTCCGGCCCTGAACTCGCGGGCCACACAAGCAAGTCGATCACCCCTCCCCCCCCCTTGTTCTGCCGCCGCGGCACCGCCCGCTCGGTGCCTACTCCCTGGAGCCTGTCGTGAAGAGATCTGCTGTGGCCGTCGCGATGGCCGCGGGCCTGCTGCTC
The DNA here is from genome assembly GCF_042730015.1 of Streptomyces sp. NPDC059957. NCBI lineage: Bacteria > Bacillati > Actinomycetota > Actinomycetes > Kitasatosporales > Streptomycetaceae > Streptomyces > Streptomyces sp. NPDC059957. The sequence goes on from NZ_JBHWMB010000008.1 coordinate 26,139, forward strand.
GGTGCACTGCCGGCCGGCCTGGTGCCCCTGGTCGGGGCGCCGTCGGCGGCCGCCGACGAGGTCCCGGTGGACCCGGCGCTGGAGACCGGGACCGAGGGCGGCGGCACGGTCCGGGTGAACGTGGTGACCCAGACCCGCTCCGACGTGGCCACGGCCGCCGCGGCGGGCGAGACGGAGGTGGCGTACGACCGGGTGCCGATGGTCACCCTCACGGTGGACCAGGCGGGGCTCACCGAACTCCGCTCCAACCCTGACGTGGTGAGCGTGACGGAGGACGTCCCGGTCCCCCCGATGCTGGACGGATCGACGGTCCGGATGGGCGCGGACAAGGCGTTCGCCGCCGGCGCCACCGGGGCGGGCACCGCGGTCGCGGTGATCGACACCGGTGTCGCGAAGAACCACCCCTTCCTGAGCGGCCGGGTGACGGCCGAGGCCTGCTTCTCGGTGAACGACGAGAGCTACGGCGCGACCAGCCTCTGCCCGAACGGCGAGGCCTCCCAGGAGGGCGCCGGCAGCGCCGACGCCGACACCGGGAGCTGCGCCGAACTGGGCGCGGCCTGCTCGCACGGCACCCACGTGGCGGGCATAGCCGCCGGCAACGGGACCGGCCTGAGCGGCGCCCCCAAGCGCGGGGTGGCCCCGGGCGCGAACATCGTGGCGATGCAGGTGTTCTCGCGCTTCGACTCCGACGACTACTGCGGCGCGGGCAACAGCCCCTGCGTGCTGAGCTTCACCAGCTCGCAGATCAAGGCGCTGGAGAAGGTGTACGCGCTGAAGCAGTCCGGCACGGACATCATCGCGGCCAACATGTCGCTGGGCGCCGGCCGTTGGACCTCGGCCTGCGCCACCGACCCCCGCAAGTCCGTGATCGACAGCCTGTACTCGGTGGGCGTGGCGACCGTGGTCGCCGCCGGCAACAACGGGTACGGCGACGCGGTCAACGCCCCCGGCTGCATCCCGTCGGCGGTGACGGTCGGCGCGACGACCAACGACGACCAGGTGGCCTCGTTCAGCAACCGCGGCCCGCTCCTGGACGTGATGGCACCCGGCGCGGCCGTGGTGTCCTCGGTCCCGGGCGGCGGCTACGCGGCGAAGAGCGGCACCTCGATGGCGGCCCCGCACGTGGCGGGAGCCCTGGCGGCGCTGCGTCAGAAGTACCCGGCGGAGAGCATCGCGAACCTGGTGGCGAAGCTGGGCACCACCGGAACGCCGATCACGTACACCGGAGCCGTCACCCCCCGGATCGACCTCGGCAAGGCCGTCGTCGGCACGACCGCCCCCGAGCCGGAGCCGGCCGCCCGGCCGCGTCCCTCCCAGGTCTTCGACGACACCGACCGCCCCATCCCGGACCCGGGCACCGTGGAGGCCCCGCTGACCGTCACCGGGGTGCCCGGCAACGCGCCCAAGGCGCTCCGGGTCGAGCTGGAGGGCACCCACCCCTGGCGCGGTGACCTCAAGATCGACCTGGTGGCCCCCGACGGGAAGCTGTACCGCCTGAAGTCCGCCTCCGGCACCGAGGGGGCCGGCGCACTCGGCGGCTTCACCGTCGACGCCTCCGCCTCCCCCGCCTCCGGCACCTGGAAGCTGCAGGTCCAGGACACCTCGGCCGGCTCCCAGGGCACCCTCCTCGGCTGGTCGCTGAACTTCCCCACCCCCTTCGCCATGACCGGCAACCTCAGCGTCCCGGACGGCGGCTCGGTCGCCTCCGCCCTCACGGTGGCCGGCATCGGCGGCAAGGCCCCGGCCGCCCTCCAGGTCGCCGTGGACGTCACCCACGAGTGGCGCGGCGACGTCCGGATCGACCTGCTCTCCCCGGACGGCCGGACCTACCCGCTGCGTTCGACCTCCACCACCGCCACCGAGAACGGCGGGGTGCTCCGCGAGACCTACCGGGTGGACGCCTCCGCCTCGCCCGCCGACGGCACGTGGACGCTGAAGGTCTCCGACCCGTACACCGGCTCCGTCGGCACCCTCAACGCCTGGTCGATGACGTTCCCCGCGTACGAGGTGCAGACACCGCACTCGGTTCCCGACCCGGGCACCATCGAGGTCCCGGTCACCGTCACCGGCATCACGGGCAACGCGCCGAAGAACCTCCAGGTGTACCTGCACGCCACCCACACCTGGCGCGGTGACCTGGACGTCCACCTGGTCGCCCCGGACGGCAAGGTGTACCTGGTCAAGGACTCCGTGGAGGACGAGGGCGACGGCGTGATCCAGCAGGTCTACACGGTGGACGCCTCCGCCTCCCCGGCCGGCGGGGTGTGGAAGCTCCGGGTCGAGGACATCTCGGCCGGCTCCTCCGGGACGCTCGACCACTGGACCCTGAAGTTCTGACCGGTCCACCCCGAACCACCCCCGAAAGCGGGGTACCCCGTTTCCCCCCCCCGGGGGCGCGCCCCTTTCTCCAGCGGGGGAAGGAGGGGAAGGGGGGGGGGGGAAGAGGGGGGGGGTGGACGTCCCACCGAGAGGTTGAACCCCCTCCCCCCC
>NZ_JBHWMB010000008.1:28638-131496 GCF_042730015.1 Streptomyces sp. NPDC059957
ATTGTCCCCGGAGGTTCTAACTGTTCCACCCAGAACCACCCCCGAAAGCGCGCCCCCCGGCTTCCCCCGCCGGGGCCCGCGCCATTTCCGCAAGCGGGAAGCGAAGGGAAGGGAGGGGGAAGGAAAGGGGAAGGGGTGACGGCCCAATAGGGATTCGAACCGCCCTCCCCCGGGCGTCTGCCGATGTCAGAGCGAGTCGCCCGGGGAACGGACCGGCAAGGGCCGGAGTCCGGTGGGCGAGTGGCGAGAAGGAGTGGGGACATGGGTAACGGGCGTCTGGTCAAGGCGGTTGTGGCGGTCTCGGCGGTCATCACGGGTGTCGTACTGGCATCCGGCACTGCGGTAGCCGGCGGGACGACGGTGACGGCTGCGGCCGGCGGGACGCCGGTGGTCGTGCAGACCGAGCCCTGGGACTGAGCGGCGGCCCGGGTCAGGCCTGCTGCGGGAGCTCCGCGCCCGCAGCCCGCGCCTCGTCGAGTTCGACCCGGAGCAGGTGCAGACGGCCCAGCAGGACGGTGCTGCCGGTCTCCTCGGCCAGGGCGAGGGCGGCGGCGAGGTCCTCGTCGGCCCGTTCGGCGCGGCCGGCCCGCAGGCGGGCCTCGGCCAGACCCAGCAGGACGTAGGCCATGCCGAGCCGGTCGTGCTTGGCGCGGACGATTCCGGCAGCCTCGGTCAGGGCCTCCTCCGCCTCCGGCAGCCGCCCGGCCGCCAGCAGGGCCCGCCCCAGCCGGTGGAAGGCCTGGGCCGCGCCCCGGGTCGCGCCCAGCCCACGGGCCAGCGTGACCGCCGCCTGGCCGAGGCTTACGGCCGCGTCGGGGTCCCCCGCGTCCAGGGTGATCTGCGCGAGGTTGTTGAGCGCGTGGGCCTGCGCGGAGAGGTCCCCGGCGGCCCGCAGCGCGGGCAGCGCCCCGTCCAGGAGCGCACGTGCCGTGCCCGCGTCGCCCCGCTGGCGGACCACGACGGCCAGCTTGCAGGCGTTCAGCGCAGCCCCGTAGACCTCGCCCCCGGCCCGCAGTACGCCGTCCGCCTCCTCCAGGAGACGGACCGAGGCCTCCGACTCGCCGCGGTACAGCAGGGCGGCGCCCAGTTCACCGAGCATCACGCCTTCGCCCTGCCGGTCCCCGGCGGCCCGGGAGGCCGCCAGGCCCTCCTCGCAGAGACGGCGCCAGTCGTCGGTGTTGCTGCGGATCTCGCAGAAGCCGACGGTGGAGGCGGCCAGGTCCCAGGCGAGCGCGGCGAGGCCCAGCCGGGCGGCCTGGGTGACGGCCGCCACCAGGCAGTGGCGTTCGGAGTCGAACCAGTCCAGCGGGCGGGCCAGCAGGTCGTCCAGGAGCTCCCGGTCGACGTGCGGGCGGGGTGCCGGGCCGTGCACCACGGAGTGGTCCCCGCCGTACTCGCGGCGGTGGGCCGCCTCGGCGACGGTCAACCAGCTGTGCAGCGCCCGGTCCCGGGCCGCTTCGGCGGCCGGGCGGTCGGGGTCCTCCTGGGCGCGTTCGCGCGCGTAGAGGCGCAGCAGGCTCTGGTAGCGGTAGCGGTACTGGCCGGTGGCGTCCGGACCGGAGACCTCCAGGAGGTGGGCGTCGGTGAGTTCGTCCAGGTACTGCTCGGCGATCTCCACCGGGCAGTCCAGGAGCGCGGCGACGGCCCAGGCCGGCACGTCGGGGACGTCCAGCAGGGAGAGCCGCCGGTACACGGAGGCGAGGCCCGGCGACAGGCAGCTGTGGCTCAGTTCGAAGCTGGCCCGGACCCGGCTCCCGCCGAGGCTGAGCTCGTCCAGGCGCCGGTGCTCGTCGGCGAGCCGGTCGGCGAGGCGTCGTACGGTCCAGTGCGGGCGGGTGGCCAGCCGCGCGGCGGCGATGCAGAGGGCGAGCGGCAGCCCGTCGCACAGTTCGGCCAGCCGAGCCGTCTGCGCGGGAGAGCCTGCGGTGCGGCCGCCGGTGACGATCCGGTCGAGCAGGGCGGTGGAGTCGGCCGGGTCCAGCACCCCGAGCGGCACCCGGACGGCGCCGTGCCGCAGCACCAGTTCCTCCATGCTCTCCCGGCTGGTGACGACCACACAGCAGCCGCCGTTGGCCGGCAGCAGCGGGGCGACCTGCGCGAGCGAAGAGGCGTCGTCCAGGACGACGAGGACCCGGCGGCCCCGCAGCAGCCTGCGGTAGAGCGAGACCCGGGACTCCTCGTCGTCGGGCAGCCGGTCGCCGGGCGCGCCGAGCGAGCGCAGCAGGCGGCCCAGGACCTCACCGGCGGCCGGGGCCGAGCCCAGGTCCACGTGGAGGCAGCCGTCCGGGAAGGAGGCGGCCGCGCGGTGCGACCAGTGCACGGCCAGCGCGGTCTTGCCGATCCCGGCCACCCCGGTGACCAGGGCGACCCGGGGCGGTGCGCCGTCGGGGCGGGCCTCCAGCAGGGTGTCGAGGACCTCGGTCTCGCCGGTGCGGCCGGTGAAGGACGGGATGTTCGGGGGGAGGTCGGACGGGGCGAGGAGCTGGGGAAGCTCGGACGCGCCGAGGGACTGGGCGGCCCGGCGGGCGGCGGGGGCCCCGCCAGGAAAGCCCGGGGGGGGGTTTTCCGGCTGGTCTTGGGGTTGCCGTTTGGGGGGGGGTGTGGTGGGCGGGGCCGGCGCGACGGCCGCGACGAGTTCGGCCGGTGCGACGGCCGCGACGGGCACCGCCGGTGCGACGGCCGCGACGGGCTCGGGAACGGTCGGCGGGGCCGCGATGGCCGGGTCCTCGCGGAGGACCGCGTTGTGCAGCTCCCGCAGTGCGGTGCCGGGTTCGAGCCCCAGCTCGTCGATGCTCAGCTGGTGCCCGGCGCGGAAGGTCTCCAGGGCGTCGGCGCGGCGGCCGGAACGGTACTGGGCGAGCATCAGCGAGTGCCGGGTGCGCTCCCGCAGCGGGTGCTCCCTGACCAGGACGGCCAGTTCGGCGGCGAGCTCCTGGTGCCGGCCCAGGGCGAGCCGCAGTTCGGCGTGGCCGTCCAGCGCGGTCAGCCGCTGCTCCTCCAGCCAGCAGGCCTCCTGCTCCAGCGCGTAGCCGGGCAGGCCGTCCAGGGCGGGGCCCCGCCACAGGGCGAGGGCCCGCCGGTAGGCGTCGGCGGCCTCCGCCAGGCGGCCGGAGCCGGCCAGCGCGGACACCTGCCCGGTCAGCGAGAGGAAGTCCACGAGGTCGAGTCCGTGGCCCTCGGTGTCGATCCGGTACCCGGGGTGCGAGGTGACGATGGGCTCGCCGTCGACGCCCGCCTCCCGGAACAGCTTGCGCAGCTGGGCGACGCAGATGGAGATCTGGGTCCGGGCGGTGGGCGGCGGCGAACCGTCCCAGACGGTCTCGGCGAGCTCGTCGACCGAGACCGTTCGGCCGTGCCGCAGCAGGAGCAGGGCCAGCACCGCACGCTGACGGGCCCCGGCGAGCCGGATCTCCCGGTCCTCGCAGGTCAGCCGGAGCGTCCCGAGCAGACCGAACCGTATCGACGCCACCTCGGCCCTCCCCCTGAAAGTTGTCATGATCATAATCCTTGGGGCACGGATCCGGCAGAGGAGCGGCCCCTCGAAATCGCAGGTCAGGACCGACGATAAGCGTCCGATACCGGGAGGATGCGGCGCCCGCATACGGTCGCTTCCCATGACGCCCTTCCTCGAGACGACACTGCTCGGACCGGTCCGCATCCGGGCCGCGTCCGGGTGCGCGGACAACGCCCTGGGCGGCGCGAAGCCCCGTACGGTCCTCGCCGCACTGCTCCTCGCCGAGGGGCGGGTCGTCCCCGACAGCCGCCTGATCCGCGCCCTGTGGGGCGAGCGCCCTCCGGCCCGCTCCGTCGCCCAGCTGCACACCTACGCCTCCCGGCTGCGCGCCCCGCTCGACGGGGCCGCCCGGCTGGAACGGGTGGGATCCGGCTACCGCCTGTCGGCCATCCCCGGACAACTGGTCTGCGACCACGGCCTGTTCGCGGAGCGCGCCGCGCTCGGCGGCACGCTGCTGCGGCAGGGGGACCCGCGACGGGCCGCCGCCGTCCTGCGTTCGGCACTCGGCCTCTGGCAGGGCGAGGCCCTGGCCGACACCACCGAGCACCTGGCCCAGGAGGAGCGCCCCTGGCTGGAGGAGGCCCGGCTGACGGCCCTGGAGGACCGGGCCGAGGCGGAGCTCGCCGCCGGACTGCCGCACGGCCTGGTCGCCGAACTGACCAGACTGGTGGCCCGGTACCCGCTGCGCGAGCGGCTGCGCTGCCTGCTGATGACCGCCCAGTGCCGTACGGGCCAGCCGGCGGCGGCCCTGCTCCAGTTCCACTCCGGCCGGGAACTGCTCGCCGACCGGCTGGGCGTCGGCCCCGGCCCGCTGCTCACCCGCACCTTCCAGCAGGTGCTGGCGGGCGAACTCGCCGCCTGAACCATCCCGTCGGCACCCCTCAGGAGGGGAGCACGGCGAGTGCGGCCGGGACGTCCGGCACTCCGGCCGGGCCTTCCAGCGCCGCCAGGACGGCGTCCACGGCCTCGTACGCCCACTCCGGGCGGCTCTCCCCGTCGGCCCGCCACAGCCAGACGAGGGCGGCCCCGGCGTAGCAGAGCGCGTACCGGCCGGCGAGACGCCCGGCGGCGGGCCCCTCGGTGACGCCCCCGCACTCGGCCAGCTCCCAGTGCAGCCGGTCGGCGGCCCCGGTGAGCCGGTCCACGCGGGAGGCCATCGCACCCCCCGCCGACTCCCGGCTCAGCGCAGGCAGGGACTGCACCAGGGCGCAGCCGCCACCGTCGTCCGCCCCGGCGGTCGGACGTCCCGGGTCCGGGACGTCCGCGTTCCCCGGAAGTCCGGCCGCCGCGCGGAACAGGGCCCCGCCGTCGGTCCGTTCGCCCGCGAACCCGCGCACCAGCTGCGGGATCCGCTCCAGGAGGGCGGCGGGCGGCCCGTGGAGCACGGCGGAGGTCACCACGGCCTGGCCGGGCAGCAGCCGTACGGTGCCCGCGGCGTACTCGAGTACGGCGTCCCGCGCTGTCCCCATGCTCGCTCCTCCCACCGGACCCCGGGGTCCGGGGTCCGGGGTCCGGGGGTCGAAGGTCCAACGTCGCGGAGGAGGCTGCACGGGTTCTGTATTTCCTCCGCACTCCCCGCCTTCCCCGGCCGCTCCCCGCCCACCGTGCGGGCCGTCACGCCCGCGCTTCCCCGGATCGGGGGTCGGTCACCTCCGCGCCCGCACCACCAGGGCTTCCCCGCCCCGCAGCGCACCCGCACCGGGCCCGACGAGCCCATGAGACTTCTGCGCTCTCGACCGAGACGACGAGGAGCCGGTGGGCGTCAGCCGCCATACGCGTGATCCCTTCGAACGAATGGACGCCCGGGCTTCCGTCGAATCCGCGCCTGGCGCCCCGCAACAGGTGGCCGTCCTCACGACACGCCGTCAGGCCCAGCGGGCCGGGCGGGCCGGGCGCGACCGAGGCGGCCAGGCGTAGCGATCGGCGGCGGCTCCACGGTGCGGGGCGCTGCCGCAGGTACCGTGCCGTCTCGCCCCGGACCGGCCTCACGGGGGACGGTCCTCGAAGTGATGCACGACGATCCAGTAGTCGTCGTCCTCCTCGGTCAGGGCGCACAGTCGTCGGCCGTCCGGAGACATCGCGATGACCATGGAACCGGCACCGGGTACGAGGGCGGCGGAGAGCGCGGTGTGCGCTGTGCGGCGCACGCGGACCCAGTCCCGATCGGTGCCCCGGACCAGGAAGCAGCCCTCGTCATCGATGACAGCCGCAGTCCGCGCGTGCTCCAGCCACAGCCGGTCGGCCTCCTCCGGCGCTCCCGGAGTCCTGCGAGGCACGGTGGCCACCGGCTTCACCTCGATGTTGACGACGATCCGGAAGGCCTGCGCGTACGAGGGCACCGCCTCACCGGCGTCCCCGGCCACGACCTCCAGCCCGGCCTTCTCCGCTTCTCCGGTCCCGCTCATTCGTGGGTGCCCCTCTGGTGCGTGGATCGTGCAGGGATACAGCTCGATGTCCGTTGTCACGAAAGAAGACTCTGCGCACTGGCCCGCGGCGACCGCCGCGCATCTACCACGGTGCCTTCTTCGGTACACGCCACCACCAGAAGTGGCCCTCCGGCGCCCGGCGCCGCCCGGCGCGCAGCCACGGATCGAGGCTTCCCGTCGCGTCCTGCTCGGTGGCGGCCGTGAAGCGTGCATCCAGCACGGCCAGCAGCCCCGAGAACTCCGCCCGCACCGCGTCCGGGAGGGCCTCCATCACCCCCTCCAGACCGTCCCGGCTGTCGAGGTCGTTCTCGTACGCACTGAACGCGTACGACTCGTCCGGGCCGGGTCCCGACTCCAGGATCCGCCCCAGCCCTTCCCACGCCTCGAACCGGTGGCGTACGGAATACACCGGCGCGGTGATCGCCCGCGCCACCCGCGCGGAGACCCGGGCACGCTCCGTCTCCAGCCGTTCGGCGTCCACGGCGGCGACCGCCGCCAGAGAGGACGGCCGCAGCCGCCCCCACAGGGCATCCGTTTCGGAGGGCCGGCTCACTGGTCCAGATTCCTTTCCAGCATGTGCGCGTATTCACGGAAACGCCGCTTGATGATCTCGGGCGATCTCGATTCGGGCTGCGCCGTACCGCTTCGGGTCCACCGAGGGCCACGGGAACCGGCACCGCGCGCCACCGCGCAACGAGCCGGAGTCTCCTCGTCCGTGAAGGCGTAGGTCGAGCGGACACCACCCTGCCCCTCCGACATCAGGCCGCGCCCGATGGCCGGCCTCCGCGGGGGAAACCATCGGGCGGGGCGTCGTGCGTAGCACGGGCGCCGCACCAGCACAGGGTCTCCCTCCAGACTCACGGAGACTAAGGGGAGGTCTCTTCGCGGAGGGGGTCTGGGGCCGGGTCGCCGGAGAGGCGGACCGTGCTGAGGATGCGCATGACCAGGTCGTCGCGGACGGCTCCCTGGACGCCCGACCGGCCGTAGAAGTCCCAGGCGACGAAGTCGCCCTTGGAATTCTTGAAGCCGAAGGCGATCGCCCAGCCGTCCCCCGCGCACTTGTGGTCCCTCTTGGCTCCCTCGGTGCGGGCCTTCACGTAACTCCCCTTGACCCCGGCCTTGGTTGTGTAGGCCACCGGCTTGTCCCACTTGACGACCTCCTTGTCCGGGGATGCGAACGCGGAGTATGCCCAGGCCGTCGCCGTCTTCTCGGCGACCTCGTCGGTGGTCTTTGCGCCGTCGGCGCCCTTGGTACCGGTGGACGCGAGCGCGATGTCGTTGACGTAGCCGTCGCCGTTGGCATCCAGACTGCACCACTCCTTCTTGAAGAAGGCGGGCGCGGTGTGCCCGATCACCGGCTTGTCGGGGTCCTTGTCGTCCGAGAAGCCGCTGAAGATCTGCGGCTCCAGGACTTCCCAGTCCGGCGGTACGTCGAAGGCTGTGCCGTGCGCCGGATTCACCACGACCTTCCAGCCCTTGACCGTCGGCTTCACGGTGCCCGGGGCGCCCGAGGACACGGAGGCGGACGGGGAACCGGAGGCGGGTTCGGGGGAAGCCGGCCCCCCGGCGCCGTCCGCCCTGTCGCCGTCCCGGAAGAGGACCGCGGCGGTCACCGCGACGGCCACCCCCGCAGCCACCGTCGCCGATATCGCCATGACGGCCTTACGCCGGGGCGCGGAACGCGGCACCGGTCCGGGAGGCGGAGTCGGCGCGCCGGACGGGTACTGCTGGTGCGTACCAGGCGTGGCGCCCTGCCAAGGTTGGCCGAATGCGCCAGGTCCGTAGGGGCCTGTCTGGACGCCCTGCTGTCCGGGAACCGGCTGCCGGTAAGGGTTCTGCCCCGGGTTCTGCCTGCTCTGGTCCCCATCGGGCGTCTGCTGTCCTCCTGGCCACATGGCGCGCAACATTAGGGCGGTGGCCGCCGCTCGTCACGCTTCGGGGGCGGGGAGGGCGCGGATCCGGCCACCCTTCCCGCCGGGGTCCCGCGACCTACTTCCCGAAGGACAGCAGGGAGTGGTCCACCTTCTTCGGTTCCGGGCTGCGCACGGACCCGTTGAGCAGGAAGACGCGTCCCTCGACCCAGGCCAGCCGGACGCTGGAGGTGTAGAAGGCGGATTCGGGCCCCTTGGAGATCTTCGGGCTCTGCAGGAATATCTGGGGCAGGCCTCCGCCCGTCGGAATGGCCGCCATCGCCGCGGACAGGCCCTTGTCCGTGTCGACGTAGACGACGACCTTCCCCTCCTCGATGGCCAGCGGGAACATGACGCGACCGTCGGGGCCCTTCGTACGCCACTTCACCTGACCGGTGTTGAGGTCGACCGCGATCACCTCGTCGGGCTTGTCGACGTCCAGCGGGTACTTGGCATCGGGTGTGCCGCCCGCGATGTAGAGGGTGTCCGCGTCGGCCACCGCCGCGCTGCAGTCGTGCAGGTCGCCGCTGCCGCTGCCCCAGCCGTTGCACCGCTTGCTGACCCCGAAGGCGGCATTGGTCTGTGAGCGGACCTTGCCGTCGGCGGCGAAGGCCGTGATGTTCCAGACCTTCACCTCCGTGTTGTAGGTGCTGACGACGAGCGGGTCCACGGACAGGATCTGGCCGAGGTTCGAGCCCTTCGCGTACTGGTGGCTCCACTTGGCAGCGCCAGTCGCAGGGTCGATCTCCTCGATCACCGACTGCCGGTCGGCCGAGTCCTGGCCGAAGCAGTCGCGTACGAGCATCAGCCTGGCGGCGCCGCCGCCCACCGTCGCGGGAGCGCAGCTGCCGCTCGGCGTACCGAAGAGTTTGTGCCCGTCGGTGACCGAGAAACCGCTCACGACCGCGGCGCGCGCCACCGCGACGGTGTCCCCTGAGATGGCCAGCCGCAACTCCAGATCCTGGTCGAAGGCCTTCTCCTGCGGTATCTCCAGCTTCCAGCCCGCCTGGCCCGTGGCGAGGTCGACCTGCTGGAGGTGGGTGCACTGGGAGGTCGAGCTGTCCTTCTCTCGGACCCCGACGACGATCTTCCCGTTGGGGGCGGGACTCTCCGGGATCCCGCACAGCGGCGTGGCGAGGGGAAGCCTCCACTTTTCCTTGCCGTCGGTCGCGGTATAGGCGGTGACCTCCTTGTACATCGCCTTGATCACGGCGTCCCCCACGCGCCAGGGACCGTGCTGCGAAGCACCGGAGCCGGCCACTTCGGTCCGGTTCGACACCAGCCAGACCCGGCCCTCGCCCGGCTGAATCCCGGCGTTGGGGTCGAAGACGAACGGGGGGCCGCCGGGGCCCTGGCCGTCTCCCTGGTCCACGGACGCGGACGCGGCGGGGGCGGCGGTGTCGCCGTCCCCGGCGTCGCCGGTGCCGTCGCGCAGAAGGATGTACGAGCCGCCGCCGAGGACGAGCAGGGCCGCGACCAGGGCCGCCACCAGCACCCTGGTCCTGCCCCGCAGGCCGCGGCGGGGCGGGCGTACGAAGTCCGCTGCCTGCACCGGCGGTTGCGCGTAGGGATTGCCCGGCACGGGTCCCGATCCGGGCTGTGGCGTCCGGTAGACCGAGCCGTAGCCCGGCTGGACTGCCTGCGGTTGCCGATCAGAGCCCGGCAGTTCGTCGAAGTCGCGACGGGTCATGGGGTCAGTGTGGCTGGCGGGAAGGCCGAACCGGGATGCTTTTTCAGGCTACTTCCCGTCACCGTGCCCGATTCCGGCCCCGTTTCCCCGGCGCGTGCACCCGCCAGGTGCGGGCGCGCTCACCCAAGTCGACATCTCAGGCGTGGCTGACCTGGAGGACGTCCGGGGAGAGGGCGCCCGCGTGGACCGAGGCGCTCGCCATCCGCTTGCGGTGGTGGCGGCGGCAGGACCTCGTAGCCGATCTCCTCCGCCGGGCGGTTCACGTCACCGACCACCACCTGGGCACCCTCCACCACCATCTCCCCGTCCACGGTACGAGCGTTGTGGGTGGCGCGGGCGCCGCACCAGCACAGGGCCTCGACCTGGAGCTGGTCCAGACGGTCCGCCAGCTCGATCAGGCGCTGCGAGCCCGGGAAGAGCTTCGTGCGGAAGTCCGTCGTGATGCCGAAGGCGAAGACGTCCATGCCGAGGTCGTCCACGATAATGGCCGGTGCGCCGGCCGATCCCCGCACTGGGAGGGCGCCCAGTGCCCGGTGTTCTCAGGGGGCGGGGACCGGGACGGCGGCGGTCAGGACGGCGCCCTCTCCGGGCGCCGACTCGATGGTCAGGGTCCCGCCGAGCTGGCGCATTCGGACGCGCATCGCCGGGACGCCGTGTCCGCGCACGCCGGACGGGGCCTCGGGGAGGGCGGTGGGGTCGAACCCGTGCCCGTTGTCGGCCACGTCGAGGACGACCTGATCGTCGAGCCGGGTGAGGGTGAGTGCGGCGGCGGTGGCACCGGAGTGCTCCCGTACGTTGGCCAGCGCGCCCTGCGCGATGCGCAGCAGCGCGGACTGCACGCGTTCCGGCAGCGGGGTGACGCGCCCGCCCGCGTCGATGTGGACGCGCACCGTGAGTCCGGGGCCGGACTCCCGTTCGGCGAGGGCGTGCAGCGCGTCGTCGAGGTCGCTGCCGTGCGCGAGGTCGGCAGGTGCGAGGTCGTGCACGAAGCGGCGCGCCTCGGCGAGGTTGAGCTCGGCGATGGACGCGGCGGTGCGGACGTGACCGCGGGCCTTGGCCGGGTCGGTGTCCCAGGTCCGGTCGGCGGCCTGGAGCAGCATCTGCTGGCTGGACAGGCCCTGGGCGAGCGTGTCGTGGATCTCCATGGACAGCCGTTGGCGTTCGGCGAGGGTGCCTTCGCGGCGCTCGGTGGCGGCGAGCTCGCGGCGGGTGCGGACGAGGTCGTCGATGAGGGCGTGCTGGCGGGCCGCTTGCCGCTGCATGTGGAGGAAGACGGCGGTGGTGAGCGCTGCGACGGCGGCCGGGCCGATCACCAGGTCGAGGTTGAAGCGGGGGGCCAGCGTCAGCTGCGCGAAGATCACGAAGAGCGTGAGGAACGCGACGAGGGCGTACGCGGCGACGGGCGGCAGGGTGCGCAGCGCGGAGTAGAAGAGCGGGACCGCGACCCACGCGAAGCTGGGCGCGAGGAGGACGAGGACGGCCCACGCGGTGACGACCATGCCCAGCCAGGCCAGCCGGGGGGCCGGAGGCCACGGCATGGCGCCACGACCCGGGTACGCCTTGACCTCCGTGGCGGGGCCCAGCAGGTAGAGGACTGCGAGCACGACGGCGAGGGCGATCACCCAGGGGGCGCGGGCCTCCTGGGTGTGGCGCTGGACGAAACGGATCATGGACGTGCCGACCAGCACGAAGAAGGTGACACGCATGACCAGCGCCAGCCACCGGTCGTCCGGATCACCGCCGGAGCCGGAGGGGTCGCTGGGGTCGGGCCGCACGTACACCTCTTGACATAAGGTCACTTAAATGATCAAACAGTCACATTATCGCCAAGTGTGACCGTACCGGGGTCAACCGATCGGCTGACCCGCGTGTCCCCCTCCTGCCCGCCGCACGCAGCCGGCCAGTCGACAGGTCGGGGCCACCGCCGGGCCCAGGATTGATGTCAGAGCGGGGCAGCCGGAACGGACGGCCCCCACCCCTCATCAAGGAGCCGGTACACATGCAGCAGGTCAAGAAGGTCTCCCAGCGCACCCGTGCGATCACCGGCGGCGCCCTGGTCGCGGCCCTCGCCCTCGGTGGCTTCGGCGCCTACGCCGCCAGCGCCGCCCCGGCCCAGGCCCCGGCCCCGGCCGCCCAGGCCGATGCGAAGGCGGATGCCAAGAACAAGAACCTGACCCAGTCGACCCACCTGACCATCGACGCCGCCACGAGGGCCGCCCAGACGGCGCTCGACGCCGCGAAGAAGGAGAACCAGCGCGTCACCGTCGCGGTGGTGGACCGCAACGGCAACACCATCGTCACGCTGCGCGGCGACGGCGCCGGACCGCAGTCCTACGAGGCCGCCCAGCGCAAGGCCTACACCGCCGTGTCCTGGAACGCCCCCACCTCCGTGCTGGCCGGCCGCCTCGCCCAGACGCCGACTCTGAAGGACATCCCCGGCACCCTCTTCCTCGGCGGCGGCGCCCCGGTCACCGCGAAGAACGCCCCGATCGCGGGCATCGGTGTCGCGGGCGCGCCCTCCGGTGACCTGGACGAGAAGTTCGCCCAGGCCGGTGTCGCCGCGCTGAACAAGTAGCAGCGCAGGCCTGACGGCGCGACTCGCCCTGATCCACCTGAGGAGGACCACCATGCCCCCTGCCGACCCAACCCTGCTGGCCGCCGCCAGTGAGGGCGACGCCGACGCTGTGAGCGCGGCGCTGGCCGCCGGCGCCGACATCGAGGCCCGCGACGAACACCGCCGCACCCCGCTCCTGCTCGCCGCCCTCGGCGACCACGTGGCGGCGGCCGCGGTCCTCGTCGCCGCCGGCGCCGACCCGAACGCCCAGGACGACCGCGACGACAGCCCCTGGCTGGTCACCGGTGTCACCGGCAGCGTCCGCATGATGCGTACCCTGCTGCCGGCCCGCCCCGACCTCACTCGACGCAACCGCTTCGGCGGCATCGCCCTGATCCCCGCCGCCGAACGCGGCCACGTCGACTACGTGCGGGCCCTGCTCCGGGAAACCGACATCGACGTCGACCACGTCAACCGGCTCGGCTGGACCGCACTGCTCGAAGCAGTCATCCTCGGCGACGGCGGCCGCGCGCATCAGGAGATCGTGGAACTGCTCATCACCGCCGGCGCCACGGCGCACCTTCCGGACGGCGAGGGCGTGACCGCGCTCGAGCACGCGGAACGCCGCGGCTTCACACAGATCGCCGGCCTGCTCAGGTCCGTACGGTAGGAACAGGCAAGGAGCGGGCGATCAGACCGAGTTGACCGGGAGGACGTCCGGGGAGAGGGCGGCCGCGTGGGCCGAGGCGCTCGTCATCCGCTTGCGGTGGTGGCGGCGGCAGAGGACCTCGTAACCGATCTCCTCCGCGGGGCGGTTGACGTCGCCGACCACCACCTGGGCGCCTTCCACGACCATCTCGCCGCCCACCGTGCGGGCGTTGTGGGTGGCTCGGGCGCCGCACCAGCACAGGGCCTCGACCTGGAGCTGCTCCAGGCGGTCCGCCAGCTCGATCAGGCGCTGCGAGCCGGGGAACAGCTTCGTACGGAAGTCCGTGGTGATGCCGAAGGCGAAGACGTCCAGGCCGAGGTCGTCCACGATCCTGGCCAACTGGTCGATCTGCTCGGGGGCCAGGAACTGAGCCTCGTCCACGATCACGTAGTCCGCCTTGCCGCCCTTCGAGAGCTGGGCGACCAGATACGCGTACAGATCCATACCCTCCGGCACCTCGACGGCCTCCGTCACCAGGCCGAGCCAAGAGGACAGCTTGCCCTCCCCCGCACGGCCGTCACGGGTGAAGATCACACCCTGCAGGCCCCGAGCGTCACGGTCGTGGGCGATCTGGAGCGCCAGTGTCTTCTTACTGGGGCATCCGCCATGTCAACTGAGCCGGGCCCGCTCCCCGCAGCCCCTCGGCGCCGTCCTGCTCTCGGGCGCGGAGAGCACAAGGGCCGCGCGCCCACACCGAGCCCGCCCAGGGGTGGCGCCGGGACGGGTGGGTTACATCTGCTGGAGTCTGTCATTGGCTTCGCCGGGGGTGAACCGGGCCGGGTCGAACCCCACCCCGGAGTCAAGGCCAAGCCACCGCACGAGGTCGTCGTGCTCCGCCCGCGTCGGATCGGCGAGAGTCCGCTTGAGGTCTTCATAGGCCCCGGCGCCTCCGCAGTCCTCGGGAGGGCAGGCGCCGGAACCGGCTACGCAGACGGGATAGCTCCGGTCCGCCTCGGCTGCGAGACGGTGCTCCACCGTGACGCGGTGGTCCCAGGAGTCACCGAAGTCGTACGTGTACGCAAGGCTCCCTCCCTCCTTGAGCAGGGCGCCGAGAGTGACGCCCCGCTCGTCCCCGAAGTCGAGCTCGGTGTTGGCCCGGCCGTACTGGACGCCGTCCACGGTGAAGGCGTGCATATGGCTGTTCTCCCAGCCCATGACAGCCTGGATCACGGCATGCGCTTGGTCGAGCCGGGCCGCGGCCGGCACCAGCACACGTCGCCAGACCGCCGGTTCGACAATGTCCTCCAGATCGATGCGCAGCTGGAACACCGGGTCTCCGGGGAGCGGTTCGCCGCGCATCACGGCCACGGCCCGCCTGCCCTGACCGGTCAGCTCCACAGTGTCATCGTCGCTTCGGACGGCCCCGAGGGCCGCGAGGGCGTCGAGCAACAGCCGCACGTCACGGTCGTTGCTACCGCGCCAGCCCCGCAGCCGCTCGGGCGGCACATCGTCGAGGATGTAGGGAGCGGTCACCGCCTGCCACACCGCTCTGCGCAGCGCGTCGCCGGCGACCGGGCGGCGAGCCGTGTAGAGCCGATGCAGCAGCGCCCGCAGGCCGGCGGCGTACTCCTGCGAGAAGACCGACTCAAGCCACCCCGAGGCCAGTACGGCACTCCCGATGCGCGGTACCGCTTCGAAGAGGGCGTCCCACAGCTCGACGGGCCGGTCGAGCAGCCGGGCGTTCTTCTTCACCGGGAGCAGACGGCCACCGGCAACCCTCAGCAGTCGGGCGGCCTTGGCCCATTCCACCAGCAGGTTCAGGTGGTACAGCTCCTCGCTGGACTTCGTCTTGAACATCCGGTCACCGATCACCGGGTCCATCTGGTCGCCGGTGTCCAGCAGCTCCACCAAGGTCCGGGCGTCCGCGAGAGTGATGCGGCCGGTCTGCGTCAATTTCCGTCCCGCGCCGATCCACCCGGCCAACTCCCGCACCTGTCCCACCGTCTTGCCATGAGACTCGTCCACAACCGCTCCGTTCCGTGCCCGCGCCGTCTCGCCGTCTCGCCGAACCTACCCTCCCGCAGCGCCGTCAGCCGTAGGGTGCTTCCGGTGAGCGAGTACCAGTACTACGAGTTCCAGGCCCTCGACCGGCCGCTGAGCGGCGACCAGCGGGAAGCACTGCGGGGCATCTCCAGCCGTGCCAGGATCACCGCCACCAGCTTCACCAACGAGTACCACTGGGGCGACCTGCGGGAGAATCCGCGAAACCTGGTGGAGCGGTACTTCGACGCCCATCTGTACGTCGCCAGCTGGGGCACACACCGGCTGATGCTCCGCCTGCCCCTACAGCGCCTGGCCCTGCGCAGCGTCCAAGCGTACGGTCTCGGCCACCACGTCGAAACCTGGGCTACCCAGACCCACCTTCTCCTCGACCTGACCAGCGAGGACGAGGGCGGCGACTGGGTCGAGGGAGCCGTGGATTCGCTGGGCGCCGTCATCGGCGTACGCGGGGAACTCGCCACCGGCGATACGCGGCCCCTCTATCTGGCGTGGCTCTCCGCCCTCTCTGCCTGGGAATCCGAAGACGACGACGAAGAGGAGTACCAGTCCGCCCTGGAGCCTCCCGTCCCCGCCGGCCTGGGCGAACTGACGGCTCCGCAAAGCGCGCTCGCGGACTTCCTGCGCGTCGACACCGACCTGCTCGCTGTCGCCGCACAGAGCAGCACCGCGGCGCCGGAACCCGCGGCCGGTCCGACAAGGAGGGAGCTCGCGCGACTCGTCTCCGCCCTCCCGGACAAGGAGAGGGACGCCCTGCTGCTGCGCCTCGCTCTCGGCCCGGAACCCCACTTGCACAGCGAACTCCTGCACCGTCTGCGGGAAACGTCCGCCCCAGCGACCGCACCCGGTCGCCGGACCGCCGCCCGGCTGCTGGATGCGGCGCACACCCGCCGCGCCGAGCGCCGCGGCCACGCCGAACGCGACCGGTTGCGAGCCCGCGCCACGCGCCTGACCGCACTCGCCGCCGAGGCGGACGTCATCTGGAACCAGGCCGAAGCACACATCGCCTCCAAGAAGACCAGTGCCTACGACGCAGCTGTCGCCCTCCTTCGTGACCTGCGCGACGCCTGCGCTCACGCCGGACACGGTGTCGATTTCCAGGAGCGTCTGGGGCTCCTGCGCGACACCTACCGGAGCCGGCCCGGCCTCATCCATCGTCTCGACAGTCACGGTCTCCGGTAATTCGGCCGCCGGCATGGAAGAAGCCTGTCAGGCGTGGTTGACCGGGAGGACGTCCGGGGAGAGGGCGCCGGCGTGGGCCGCGGCCGAGGTCATGCGGCGTCGGTGATGACGGCGGCAGAGGACCTCGTAGCCGATCTCCTCCGCCGGGCGGTTCACGTCGCCGACCACGACCTGGGCGCCTTCGACGACCATTTCGCCGCCCACCGTGCGGGCGTTGTGCGTGGCGCGGGCGCCGCACCAGCACAGGGCCTCCACCTGAAGCTGCTCCAGGCGGTCCGCCAGCTCGATCAGGCGCTGCGAGCCCGGGAAGAGCTTCGTACGGAAGTCCGTGGTGATGCCGAAGGCGAAGACGTCCAGGCCCAGGTCGTCCACGATGCGCGCCAACTGGTCGATCTGGGCGGGGGCCAGGAACTGGGCCTCGTCCACGATCACGTAGTCCGCCTTGCCGCCCTTGGAGAGCTGGGCGACCAGATACGCGTACAGGTCCATGCCCTCCGGCGCCTCGACCGCCTCCGTCACCAGACCCAGGCGGGACGAGAGCTTGCCCTCGCCCGCACGGTCGTCGCGGGTGAAGATCACGCCCTGCAGGCCCCGCGCGTCGCGGTTGTGCGCGATCTGGAGAGCCAGGGTGCTCTTTCCGCAGTCCATCGTTCCGGAGAAGAACACCAGCTCGGGCATGGGAGGTACAAGGCCTTTCGGAGGGAAGGGGAGGGAGGGAAGACGGAGGGAGGGGCGCGGCTCGGCGTGTCAGGAGCGGATTTCGAGCAGCGGGACGAGCTGCTCGGCCGCCGTCATGGAGCCGTGCATGCCCGCGAGGGCCGACTCGTTGGGCTCGGCCCGTGAGGCGGTGATCGCCACGTCGGCCTGGGCGGCGGCGATCACGTCGCCGATGCGGCCGAGGACGCGCTCGTCGCATTCGCCCGGTGTCCCGAACCAGCCCAGTTCCAGGGCTTCCGCCCGGCTCGCGACCCAGAAGCGGTCGCCGAGGACCTCGCGCCAGACGGTCAGGACGTCGGCCTCGGCGCCCGGTACGGCGTACACGTGCCGGGCCCGGCCCTCGCCGCCCAGCAGGGCCACGCCCGCGCCGAGTTCCCAGTCGTCGTCGTAGTCGATGCGGGAGTCCTCGTCGAAGGGGACGTCCACCATGCCGTGGTCGGCGGTCACGTACAGCGCGGTGCGGGGAGGGAGTTGCTCCGCCAGCCGCTGCACCAGCCGGTCGACGTACATGAGCTGGCCGCGCCAGGCGTCGGAGTCGACGCCGTGCCGGTGGCCGGCCCCGTCGAGCTCGCTGTAGTACGTGTAGACGAGCGAGCGGTCGCCGGCCGCGAGCCGCTCGGCCGCGAGGTCCATGCGCTCCTCGCCCGTCATCCGGCCGAGGAAGGTGCCGCCGCTCAGCGCGACCTTCGTCAGCGGGGTGGTCTGGAAGGCCGGCGAGGACACCTGCGCCGTGGCCACCCCGGCCGCGTCCGCCTGCTGGAAGACGGTCGGGTACGGCTGCCAGGGCTTGGGCGGGGTCCACGGGTGCCAGCGGAGCTGGTTCATCAGTTCGCCGGTGGCGGGATTGCGCACGGTGTACCCGGGCAGGCCGTGCCGCGCGGGCGGCAGGCCGGTGCCGACGGAGGCCAGCGAGGTGGCGGTGGTCGCCGGGAAGCCCGCGGTGATCGGGCGGCCGGTGCCGCCGCGCGAGGTGGAGAGGAGGGAGGTGAGGTACGGGGCTTCGTGCGGGTGGGCCTTGATCTGCTCCCAGCCCATGCCGTCGACCAGGAACACGCAGTTCCGGTCGGCCGGGGTCAGCTCGGCGATCGAGGCCTCGAAGCCGGGTACGCCCTGGCCGGCCACGAGGGTGGGCAGCAGGTCGGCGAGCGAGCCGGTGCCGTAGTGCGGCACCGGGGCGCCGGCCAGGTCCAGCAGTTCCGGCTCGTCCTGCCAGCTCTGCGCGGCGGAGTACGCCATCAGCGGGCGGGAGTGGAGGACGTGGCCGCCGTGGCCTCGGAGAGCGCCTGGGCGAAGACCAGGGTCTGGCGGACCGCCTCGGGGCCGTCGCCGGCCTCGCTGACGCGCAGGCTCAGGTCGTCGGCGGTGGAGTTGCCGGTGTAGCCGTGGTCGGCGTCGCAATTGGCGTCGCCGCAGGCGGCGGGCTCCAGGTCGATGCGCGAGACCGCGCCCCAGCCGATGGTCAGGACGACCTCGCGGGGCAGGGTGCCGGGGGTGTAGGACTCCGGGTTGGCGACGACGCGGCTGAGCACCACGGAGGAGATGCTGGCCAGCTTGACCGACTCGGTGGAGGTGGTCGCGTACGGGGAGGGGGACCCGGCGTCGGCGGCCTGCTCGTCGGTGTGGCTGACGATGAAGCGGTTGCCGGTCAGGACCAGCACGGTGACGTGCCGGCGCACCTCGTTGGAGTCGAAGGTCGTCTCCTGGTGGACCAGGTAGGACGAAATCGGCTCGCCGCCCACCGCGGCCTCCACGGCCTCGGCCACGAGGGCCGGGTAGTAGCCGCTGCGCTCGATCGCCGTGCGCAGCCCCTGGGTCGTCGTACCGGATTTCGCCATGAGGTCCATCCTAAGGCCCCTATGGGGCACCTCGGCCGCCCTGGGCCCGTCGGACCTCAGTAGCTGGGCAGGGTCCGCGGCCCGAGGTCGCCGCGGGCGGGCGGGTGGGCGACGCGGACGCTCGCGCTGAGCACGGACAGTCCCTCGGTGGCGACGACGACGGGCTCCAGCGCGACCCCGACCACCTCGGGGTGGTCGTCGACGAGGCGGGAGAGGCGCAGGAGCAGGTCCTCCAGGGCGGGGGTGTCCACGGGGTCGCTGCCGCGCCAGCCGAAGAGCAGTGGTGCGGTGCGGATCGAGCGGATCAGGCTCGCCGCGTCCTTGTCGGTGGCGGGGACCAGCCGGTGGGCGGTGTCGCCGAGCAGTTCGGAGGCGACCCCGGAGAGCCCGAAGGACAGGACGGCGCCGGCCGCGGGGTCGATGACGGAGCGGATGACCGTGTCGACGCCCCGGGGAACCATCGACTGGACCACGGGGAGCAGCTCCTGCGGCTTGCCCAGCGCGTGGGTGAGCTCCTCGTACGAGCGGCGCAGCTCGGCCTCGGTGGTGAGGTCGAGGCGGACCCCGCCGAGGTCGGCGCGGTGGCGCAGGTGCGGGGCGGTGGTTTTGAGCGCGACGGGGTAGCCGAGGACCGCGGCGGCGCGGACGGCGGCGTCCGCGCTGGGGGCGGGGAGCGTGGAGAGCACCCGGATCCCGTACCGGGCGAGCAGCTCGCGGGCATCGGGGTCGTCCAGGGTCGCGACCTCCTCCTCCCCTACGCCGGCCAGCAGGCGGGAGAGCTGCCCGGCGGCTCCGCTCTCGTCGATGTCCTCGAACTCGGGTACCTGCCCGACCTCGGCGATGCCCCGGCGCCACTGGCCGTACCGGACGGCTTCGGCGACGGCCTTGACGGCCCGCTCGGCGGCGGGGTAGCTCGGAATCCGGGCGGTTCCGGGTGCGGGCACCGCAGCGCTCCCCGCAGCGTCGGAGGCCGGCTCCGGCCGGAAGGGCGCCGCCGCGGTGGCGGGCACTGCGGCGGGCGCGGCTTCGGGGGCGGACCCGGCGCCGGGCCCACTGCCGGCCCCCGCTACGGAGACGGGCCCGGCCTCGGACCCGGCCTCGGACCCGGAGGCCAGGGCCGCCAGGGCCGTCGCGGGCGTCGGCAGCGTCGCGGGCAGTGCGTCCGCCGGGGCTGTCGCGGCGGCGGGCGCGGTGGCCGCCGAGAGGGCCTCCGCCAGGGCGCCGAGCTCCACGTGGACCACGGCGACCGGCTTGCCGGGATGCCCGGCGGCGGCCGCCCGCAGGGCCTCGGCCAGATCGTCGGCGAGCGCGTGCTCGCTCACCCACGGGATCGCGGTGACGACGACGGCGTCGGTGTCCGGCGAGGCCAGCGCCGCGGAGACGGCCGTACGGAAGTCCTCCGGCGAGGCGGCCGTGGTCAGGTCGAGCGGCGCCAGCGGCCGCAGCCCCTCGGTCAGGCAGGCGTCGTAGGTGAGGACACCGAGCGATTCGGAGTTGCCGAGGATGGCCACCCGCGGCCCGGCCGGTACGGGCTGCGAGGCCAGCAGCAGGCCGACGTCCACCAGCTCGGTCACCGTGTCGACGCGGATGACGCCGGCCTGCCGCAGCAGCTCCGAGACCGTCGCCTCGGGCAGCCGGGTGCCGGGGACCACGTGTCCGGCGGGGGTGTGCCGGCCTCCCTTGGCGACGACCACGGGCTTGACGGCCGCGGTGCGCCGGGCGAGCCGGGTGAACTTCCTCGGGTTGCCCAGGGTCTCCAGGTACATGAGCGCGACGTCGGTGGCCTCGTCGTCGTACCAGTACTGGAGGATGTCGTTGCCGGAGACGTCGGCCCGGTTCCCGGCGGAGACGAAGGAGGACAGCCCCTCCCCGCGCCGCAGCAGCCCGGAGAGCAGCGCGATGCCGATCGCCCCGGACTGGGTGAAGAGGCCGACCCTTCCCCGCGCGGGGGCCGGAGCGGGGGCCAGGGAGGCGTTCAGCTCCACCTCGGGGGCCGTGTTGATCACCCCGAAGGCGTTCGGTCCGATCAGCCGCATCCCGTAGGAGCGCACCTGGCGCACCAGTTCGCGCTGGCGGGCCAGGCCCTCGGGCCCGCTCTCCCCGTATCCGGCGGACAGGACGACGAGCCCCTGCACCCCGTGTTCACCGCAGGCGGCGACCGCGTCCGGGACCCGGTCCGCCGGGACCGCGATGACGGCGAGGTCGACCGGGGCGCCGACGGCACCGAGGGTGGGGTAGGCCCGTACGCCGTCGAGCAGATCGCGGGTGACGGCCTCGTTGACGGCGTAGAGGTGGCCGTGGAAGCCGCTGTCGCGCAGGTTGCGCAGGGCCGCCGCGCCCACGCCGGCGAGGGAGCGGCTGACGCCGATCACCGCCACCGAGCCGGGGGCCAGCAGCCGCTGGACGGAGCGGGCCTCCGCGCGCTGTTCGCGGGCGCGCTGGACGGCGAGGGACTCGGCGGTCGGTTCGAGGTCGAGCGTGAGGTGGACGGAGCCGTCTTCGAAGCTGCGCTTCTGCTGGTAGCCGGCGTCGGTGAACACCTTGATCATCTTGCCGTTGGCCGGCAGCACCTCGGCCGCGAAGCGGCGGATCCCGCGTTCGCGGGCCACCGCGCCGATGTGCTCGAGCAGGGCGGAGGCGACTCCGCGCCCCTGGTGGGCGTCCTGGACGAGGAAGGCGACCTCGGCCTCGTCGGAGGGTCCGGTGGCCGAGCGGCCGTCGGCGCCGATCCGGTCGTAGCGGACGGTGGCGATGAACTCGCCGCCGATCGTCGCGGCGAGGCCGACCCGGTCCACGTAGTCGTGGTGCGTGAAGCGGTGCACGTCGCGGTCGGAGAGCCGGGGATAGGGAGCGAAGAACCGGTAGTACTTGGACTCGTCCGAGACCTGCTCGTAGAAGCTGACCAGCCGGCCCGCGTCGTCCGTGGTGATGGGCCGGATCCGGGCCGTTCCGCCGTCGCGAAGGACCACGTCGGCTTCCCAGTGGTCCGGGTACGAGGGGTCGGACTCGGTCGTCATGGGGTCACCTTAAGGCTCGAACGCCTTGAGTGGCCCGGGCGCGGCGCATCGGGCAAGCTGACTCGAATCAGGGCAAGCTGGGGTAGGTCGAATGGCGGGAAACTCGGGCCGAAGGTCGGTTCGACCATTCCGGACGCCGTGAGAGACTGGTCTAGACAACCGTAAGAACCTGAAGGGCATCACCATGGCAGAGCGCCGCGTCAACGTCGGCTGGGCCGAGGGCCTGCACGCTCGTCCCGCCTCGATCTTCGTCCGCGCGACGACCGCTTCCGGCGTCCCGGTGACCATCGCGAAGGCCGGCGGCGACCCCGTCAACGCCGCCTCCATGCTGGCGGTTCTGGGCCTGGGCGCCCAGGGCGGCGAGGAGATCGTCCTCTCGTCCGAGGCCGACGGCGCCGAGGCCGCGCTGGACCGCCTCGCGAAGCTGGTCGCCGAGGGGCTCGAGGAGCTTCCCGAGACCGTCTGACCCTTCGGGTTCGACCCGCAGGACTCGCAGACTTGCAGGACTTGCACGGCGAAGCCGTTGCCCCCGACCGCCACGGTCGAGGGCAACGGCTTCACTGCTTTTCGCGCGGAGATCCGGTCGGCCCGCAGGCTCCTCGACCCGCCGCCCCGCCGCCCCGCCGGCCCCGGGCTCGCCCGCGCTCACTCACCGGCTCATCGGCCCGGGTGGAAATACACACCGCCATTCCGGCACGCCCGATTCCATAGGGCCGAATTCCGGCGGCGAAATAAAGCTCGGGGCATGGGCCTGAATTACCGGCCCGGATATCCCACCTTTGTATACGGCGTTTGTTAATGCGGGACGCCCGCCGTGTTTACGGCAGGTTGCAAAGTCCTCACGCGCAGCCGGTGCGCCCCCGCCGCCCTGTCCACGTGCAGCGCGGTCAGCGCCCGCGCCCGCTCGGCGTCGCCCCGGGCCACCGCGTCCACGATCGCGCCGTGCTCCGCCCAGGACTCCACGGGCCGCACCGGGGCCTCCACCACGTACATCCAGGCCACCTTGTGGCGCATCTGGGTGAGCAGCGCAATCAGCCCGGGGCTGCCCGAGGCCTGGGAGAGCGTCTCGTGGAACCAGCCGCCCAGGGAGCGCAGGTCCTCCCCCTGGCCCCTCCTGGCCCGCTCCTGGCCCAGCCTGACCAGGCCGCGCAGCACCTTGAGGTGGGCCTCGCTGCGCCGTCTGGCCGCCCGGGCGGCCGCGAGGGGCTCCAGGAGCATCCGCAGCTCCAGGAGGTCGGCCGCCTCCTGTTCGGTCGGCTCGGCCACGCAGGCGCCCGCGTGCCGCCTGGTGGTCACGAACCCCTCGGACTCCAGCGTGCGCAGCGCCTCGCGCACCGGGACGCGCGAGACTCCGTACCGGCGGGCCAGCACCTCCTCGGTCAGCCGGCCGCCGGGCCCGAACACCCCGGAGACGATGTCGTCGCGGATCGCTGTGCATACCGTGTGCGCGGGAATACGCAAGACCGGACCTCCGCCTTTTTCGTATGGCTGTGCGCGTTGCGACTCTATTGCAACACACGATAATTTCCGAGAGCGGCCGGAAATACGAAACATTCACACACGCGGGGCCGAAAACACGGCGAAGGCCCCGGCTCTCAAAGAGCCGGGGCCTTCGCAGAAGACGTGCGGTGGGGCGAGCTGGTCAGATGCTGACGCCGTGCGAGCGCAGGTACGCGACCGGGTTGATGTCCGAACCGTAGTCGGCGCCGGTGCGGGCCTCGAAGTGCAGGTGCGGGCCGCTGGAGTTGCCGGTGGAGCCCGACAGGCCGATCTTCTGGCCCGGGGTGACCTGCTGGCCGACGGAGACGCTCAGCGAGGACATGTGGCCGTACTGGGTGTACGTGCCGTCCGCGTGCTTGATGACGACGTTGTTGCCGTACGCACCGCCGTAGCCCGCCTCGACCACGGTGCCGAGGCCCACGGCGTGCACCTCGGTGCCGGAGGCGGCGCGGAAGTCGATGCCGGTGTGGCTGCCGGAGGACCACATGCCGCCACCCGCGTGGTACTGGGTGCTGATGGAGGTGCTGTCGAGCGGCGACACGAAGGTGTTGAGGCGCTTGCGCTCCTCTTCACGAGCGGCGCGCTCGGCGGCCTCGCGCTCGGCCTTGGCCTGGGCTTCGGCCTTCGCCTTGGCCTCGGCGGCCCGCTGCCGGGCGTCGGCCTCGGCCTGCGCCTTGGCGGCGGCGGCCTCGGCGGCGCGCTGCTGGGACTGGGCCTGGGCCTCGACGTCGCCGGCGAGCTCGTCGGCCACCACGATGGTGTTGAGGCTGCCGGTGTCCTCGATGGAGGGGGAATTGTCCGCGGCGAACGCGGGACCGGCCAGGGAGCCGACGACGCCGGTGGCGGCGAGCGTGGCTATGCCGGCGTAGCCGGCGGTCCTGCGGCTCATACGGCTCGAACCACGGTGCTTGCCGGTGGCACTGCTGCCAAACGCCATGAAGGGGCTGATCCTTTCCTTCCCTCTCGCCTACCGGGTTAGCTGACGGGTTCGGAGCAGGAAGGTCTCCTACGGGCCCCCTCTTGCGAGGCGGTCCGATTCACCCCAGGGACTCAAGTGGGTCCCCGGCTCCCCAGGCTCGCGCCTGACGGGGACTCGGCGATCGCTGTCCGGTGCCGCGGATGCGGCGGTTACCACTGACGAACAGCAGGCCCGACGCTAGGCGGATCATCAGTCAATCGCCAAACAGACACGCCCTTTTGTTGCGTACGCCACACCACATACAAGCAACCACACCAACAAAGGCGACAGAAACGGCAAAAGGGACTCCAGTGGACAAGCCACCGGAGTCCCTTGCCGGATCCCCTTGAGCGGCGGGCCAGTTGGCGACCCGCCGGAAGTCACCGGCAGTCAGCGGAAGGTCAGTTGGTGACCACGGTCACTTCGCCGATCCCGAGGGCCCGCACCGGCTCCTCGATCTGCGAGGCGTCGCCGACCAGGACCGTGACCAGACGGTCCACCGGGAAGGCGCTGACGACCGCCGAAGTGGCCTCCACCGTCCCGGTTTCGGCGAGCCGCGCGTACAACTGCGCCTGGTAGTCGTCGGGGAGCTCCTGCTCGACCTGGTCGGCGAGCGTGCCCGCGACGGAGGCCGCCGTCTCGAACTTCAGCGGGGCCACGCCCACCAAGTTCTGTACGGCCACGTCCCGTTCGGCGTCGGTCAGACCGCCCTCCGCGAGGGTGCGCAGCACCGTCCAGAGGTCCTCCAGGGCCGGGCCGGTGTTCGGGGTGTCCACCGAGCCGCTGATGGCGAGCATCGAGGCGCCCTTGCCGTCGGCGGTGGAGCGCAGCACCTGGCCGAAGGCGCGCACGCCGTACGTGTACCCCTTCTCCTCGCGCAGCACCTTGTCCAGCCGGGAGGTGAGGGTGCCGCCCAGGCAGTACGTGCCGAGCACCTGGGGCGCCCAGACCCGGTCGTGCCGGTCCGCGCCGATGCGGCCGATCAGCAACTGCGTCTGGACCGCGCCGGGCCGGTCCACGATGACCACGCGGCCCGTGTCGTCGGCGGTGATCGGCGGGACCGGGCGCGGGGCGGTGGTGTCACCGGTCCAGGCGCCCAGGGTGTCGGCCAGGACGGCGTCCAGGTCGATGCCGGTCAGATCGCCGACGACCACCGCGGTGGCGGTCGCGGGGCGCACGTGGGCCTCGTAGAAGGCGCGTACGGCCCCGGAGTCGATGCGGGCGACCGTCTCCTCGGTGCCCTGGCGCGGGCGGGACATCCGCAGGGAGGCCGGGAAGAGCTCCTTCGAGAGCTGCTTGGCGGCGCGGCGCTGCGGGTTGGCGCTCTCGTGCGGGATCTCGTCGAGCCGGTTGCGCACCAGGCGGTCCACCTCGGCGTCGGCGAAGGCCGGGGCGCGCAGCGCCTCGGCGACCAGGCCCAGCGCCTTGTGCAGGCGGGAGGCCGGGACCTCCAGGGAGACCCGCAGGCCGGGGTGGTCGGCGTGCGCGTCCAGGGTGGCGCCGCAGCGCTCCAGCTCGGCGGCGAACTCCTCGGCGGAGCGCTTGTCGGTGCCCTCGGACAGGGCGCGGACCATGATCGTGGCCACGCCGTCGAGGCCCTCGGGCTCCGCGTCGAGCGGGGCGGTGAGGTTGATCTCGACCGCGACCACCTGCTGGCCCGGGCGGTGGCAGCGCAGCAGGGTCAGGCCGTTGGCCAGTACCCCGCGCTCGGGGGCCGGGAAGGCCCACGGCTGCGGCTCGCCGGCCTGGGGGCGCGGGTGGAAGGTCATCGTGACGGCTGCGGTGTCGCTCACTGCTCCGCCCCCTCGTTCTCGTCGCTCGCGTCGGTCTCTTCGATGTCGTCCGCGGCGATCGGCTCGTAGACGAGCACCGCGCGGTTGTCGGGGCGCAGTCGGGCCGCGGCCACGGCCTGCACCTCCTCGGCGGTGATGTCGAGGACGCGCTGGACCGCGGTCAGCGCGAGCTGCGGGTCGCCGAACAGCACCGCGAAGCGGCACAGTTCGTCGGCGCGGCCGGCCACCGTGCTCAGCCGGTCCAGCCACTCGCGCTCCAGCTGGGCCTGCGCGCGCTCCATCTCCTCGGCCGTCGGGCCCTCGGCGGCGAACCGCGCGAGCTCCTCGTCGACGGCCGCCTCGATGGCGGGCACCTCGACCCCGCTGGAGGTCTTCACGTCCAGCCAGCCCAGCGACGGCGCACCGGCGAGGCGCAGCATGCCGAAACCGGCCGCGACGGCGCTCTGGTCGCGGCGCACCAGGCGGTTGTGGAGCCGGGAGGACTCGCCGCTGCCCAGGATGGTCAGCGCCACGTCGGCGGCGTCGCACTCGCGGGTGCCGTCGTGCGGGAGGCGGTAGGCCGCCATCAGCGCGCGGGCCGGAACCTCCTCGACGACCTCCTCGCGCAGCTGCTCCCCCATGATCTCGGGCAGCGAGCCGTCGCGCGGCGGCTGCTTGCCGTCGTGGCCGGGGATGGTGCCGAAGTACTTCTCGACCCAGGCGAGCGTCTTCTCGGGGTCGATGTCGCCGACGACCGAGAGCACCGCGTTGTTGGGCGCGTAGTACGTGCGGAAGAACGCCCGCGCGTCCTCCAGGGACGCGGCGTCCAGGTCCGCCATGGACCCGATCGGGGTGTGGTGGTACGGGTGGCCCTCCGGGTAGGCCAGCGCCGTCAGCTTCTCGAAGGCCGTGCCGTACGGGACGTTGTCGTACCGCTGGCGGCGCTCGTTCTTGACGACGTCGCGCTGGTTCTCCATGGACTCGTCGTCCAGGGCGGCCAGCAGCGAGCCCATCCGGTCGGCCTCCAGCCACAGCGCGAGCTCCAGCTGGTGGGTCGGCATCGTCTCGAAGTAGTTGGTCCGCTCGAAGCTGGTGGTGCCGTTGAGGGAGCCGCCGGCTCCCTGGACCAGTTCGAAGTGACCGTTGCCGGAGACGCTCTTCGAGCCCTGGAACATCAGGTGCTCGAAGAGGTGAGCCAGGCCCGTACGTCCCTTGACTTCGTGGCGCGAGCCGACGTCGTACCAGAGGCAGACCGCGGCGACCGGGGTCAGGTGGTCCTCGGACAGCACCACGCGCAGGCCGTTGGCCAGCCGGTGCTCGGTCGCTGTGAGGCCGCCGGAGCCTGCGTGAGCTGTGGCCGTGTGACCCATGGGCATGTGGTCCCTTCGATCGCGATGCAGAGATTCCTGTCAGACCTGCCACTGTATGCAAGCGTGTCGGGGCGCGGAGAAGTTCCCGGCCCAGTCCTGGGTCGGAGTCGGCGCTGTCGGTGCCTCGGGCCACAATGGTCCGCGTCACCCCTGTCCGAAACCGCCCGTCCCCCGTCCCAGCCCCGCCCCAGTCCAGTCCCCGCCCCCACCCCGTGAGAGCTCAGCTCATCCCGATTCTTGGTTAAGGAGCCGCGCAGCGATGGCCCGCCGCAGCACGAAGACCCCGCCGCCGGAGGATTTCGAGGAGAAGATCCTCGACATCGACGTCGTCGACGAAATGCAGGGCTCCTTCCTCGAGTACGCGTACTCGGTGATCTACTCCCGTGCCCTGCCCGACGCCCGCGACGGCATGAAGCCGGTGCACCGGCGCATCGTCTACCAGATGAACGAGATGGGCCTGCGCCCCGACCGCGGCTACGTCAAGTGCGCCCGTGTCGTCGGCGAGGTCATGGGCAAGCTGCACCCGCACGGCGACGCGTCGATCTACGACGCCCTCGTGCGCATGGCGCAGCCCTTCTCCATGCGGCTCCCGCTGGTCGACGGCCACGGCAACTTCGGCTCCCTCGGCAACGACGACCCGCCCGCCGCGATGCGGTACACCGAGTCGAAGATGGCCGACGCCGCCTCGCTGATGACGGACGGGATCGACGAGGACACCGTCGACTTCGCCGCGAACTACGACGGCCAGGAGCGGGAACCGGTCGTCCTGCCGGCGGCGTACCCGAACCTGCTGGTCAACGGCGCGTCCGGGATCGCGGTGGGCATGGCCACCAACATGGCCCCGCACAACCTCGGCGAGGTCATCGCGGCCGCCCGCCACCTGATCCGCTACCCGGAGGCGGACCTGGAAGCGCTGATGCGCTTCGTACCGGGTCCCGACCTGCCCACCGGTGGCCGGATCGTGGGCCTCTCGGGCATCAAGGACGCCTACGAGAACGGCCGCGGCACCTTCAAGATCCGTGCCACGGTGGCCCTGGAGGACGTGACCCCGCGCCGCAAGGGGCTGGTCGTCACCGAACTGCCCTTCACGGTCGGCCCCGAGAAGGTCATCGCGAAGATCAAGGACCTGGTCGGCTCCAAGAAGCTCCAGGGCATCGCGGACGTCAAGGACCTCACGGACCGCTCGCACGGCCTGCGCCTGGTCATCGAGATCAAGAACGGCTTCCACCCCGAGGCCGTGCTGGAGCAGCTGTACAAGCTGACGCCGATGGAAGAGACCTTCGGCATCAACAACGTCGCGCTGGTCGACGGGCAGCCGCTGACGCTGGGCCTCAAGGAGCTGCTGGAGGTCTACCTCGACCACCGCTTCGAGGTCGTGCGCCGGCGCAGCGAGTTCCGCCGCGGCAAGCGGCAGGGCCGTCTGCACCTGGTCGAGGGCCTGCTCGTGGCGCTGCTCGACATCGACGAGGTCATCCGGATCATCCGGGACAGCGACAACTCCGCGCAGGCCAAGGAGCGCCTGATGGAGCGCTTCTCGCTGAGCGAGATCCAGACCCAGTACATCCTGGACACCCCGCTGCGCCGCCTCACCCGCTTCGACCGGATCGAGCTGGAGTCCGAGCGCGACCGGCTGACCGGCGAGATCGACGAGCTGACCGGGATCCTGGACTCCGACAGCGAGCTGCGCAAGCTCGTCTCGGCGGAACTGGCCGCGGTGTCGAAGAAGTTCGGCACGGAGCGCCGTACGGTGCTGCTGGAGTCGGCGGGGACGCCGGTCGCGGCGGTCCCCCTCGAGGTCGAGGACACCCCGTGCCGGGTGCTGCTGTCCTCCACCGGACTGCTCGCCCGCACGCCGAACGCCGATCCGCTCCCCGAGGAGGAGGGCGGCGCGCGAGCCAAGCACGACCTGATCGTCTCGCAGGTCGCGGCGACCGCGCGGGCCGACATCGGCGTGGTCACCTCGTACGGGCGGCTCCTGCGGCTGTCGGTGATCGACCTGCCGCAACTGCCCGACACCCACGCCGCGCCGAACCTGGCGGGCGGCGCCCCGGTCACGGAGTTCCTCTCCGCGCTGGAGGCCGACGAGAAGGTCGTCTGCCTGACCTCGCTGGACGAGTCCGGGCAGGGGCTGGCGATCGGCACCGAGCAGGGCGTGGTCAAGCGGGTCGTGCCGGACTATCCGGCCAACAAGGACGAGCTGGAGGTCATCACCCTCAAGGACGGTGACCGGATCATCGGGGCGGTCGAGCTGCGTACGGGCGAGGAGGACCTCGTCTTCATCACCGACGACGCCCAGCTGCTGCGCTACCCGGCGGGCCAGGTCCGCCCGCAGGGCCGCCCGGCGGGCGGCATGGCGGGCATCAAGCTCGCGGACGGCGCCAAGGTGATCCACTTCTCGGCGGTGGACCCGGCGCGCGAGGCCGTGGTGTTCACGGTGGCGGGCTCGCACGGGACGCTGGACGACTCGATGCAGTCCGGGAAGCTGACCCCGTTCGACCAGTACCCGCGCAAGGGCCGGGCCACCGGCGGCGTGCGCTGCCAGCGCTTCCTGAAGGGCGAGGACGTGCTGCTGCTGGCCTGGGCGGGCGCGTCCCCGGTCCGCGCGGCGGCGGCGAACGGCACTCCGGCCCTGCTGCCGGCCGTGGACCCGCGCCGTGACGGTTCGGGCACGGCGCTGCCGGCCGTGGTCGCGGCGCTGGCGGGGTCGGCGCTGTAGGAGGTTCAAGGTCATTCGGGTGGTACGTCCCGGGGACGTACCACCCGAATGGCGACTAGTGTTTTCCCTCTTGGCACTGTCGGGTGGGGCGGGGAGACACAGAACTGATGAGTCGTCGGTCGGGCGGATTGATCAGTGACTGGGCCGAGGCCCAGCGCCGGACGCAGCAGACGCAGCTGATCCAGCAGCGCGAGGCCGAGCGCCGGCAGCGGGCGTACGAACGGGACGTGGCCCGGGGTCAGCGCGAGCAGCAGGCCGCCTACAGACAGCACCGCGAGGCCGAGGCACGGCGGGCGACCGAGCGGCTCGACGCCCAGGTCGCGGCCCTGCAGGGGTTGTTGGCCGCGGGCTGCCGGGCCCCGGCGTTCCGGCTGGCCGACCTGGCCAGGCCCGAGCGGCTCGAACCCTTCGATCCGGGGACCCTGGCGCACCCCGTGCCGCTGCCCCAGTTGCACCACTTCCAGCAGCAGAGCAGCGGCTGGACGCTGGGCTCGAACCGGCGGGCGCAGGCGGAGCGGGAAGCGCACGCCCGGTACACGCAGGCCTGGCAGGCGGCGCAGGCCGCGGAGGCGCAGCGGCAGCAGCAGCTGGCGGCGTACCGGCAGCAGTACGACCGCTGGGCGGCGGAGCAGCTGGCCGGCATCCGCGGGCACAACGACGGGCTCACCGAGCTGGCCGGGGCGCTGCGCGCGGGCGACGCGGAGGCCGCGGTGGAGTACTTCTCGGCAGCCCTGTACGCCTCGGCCGGCTGGCCGGAGAACCTCCCGCGACAGGTGTCGGCGGCCTACGACCCGGCACGGCGCCAGCTGGTGCTGGACTGGGAACTGCCCGGCTACGACGTGGTGCCCGAGGCCAAGTCGGTGCGGTACGTGCCGAGCACGGACCAGGACAAGGAGACGGCCCGCCCGGCCACGCAGCGGCGGGCGGTCTACCGGGACCTGCTGGCGCAGTGCGTGCTGCTGGTGGTGCGCGATCTGTACGCGGCCGACGAGTTCGGCGTACTGGAGTCCGTGGTCGTCAACGGATTCGTGGACGCCCACGATCCGGTGACGGGGCGGGAAGCGCAGCTCGTACTCGCCTCGGTGTCGGCGGCGCGGTCCGCCTTCACCGGGCTGCGGCTGGAGCTGGTGAGCGCGGTGGACTGCCTGGTGGAGGGGCTGGGCGGGCAGTTGTCCGCGCGGCCGGACCAGCCGGCCGCCGTGCGCCCGGAGCGCCGGCCCGGTGAGGTCGGCGGCGTCGTCAGCCACGGAGGGCACGCGGACCGCGACGAGGAGGAGCCGGACCTCTTCGCGATGGACCCGATCGCCTTCGAGAACCTGGTCGCGGAGCTGTTCCGGGCGATGGGCATGGAGGCGGTGACCACGCAGCGGTCAGGTGACGGAGGGGTGGACATCGAGGCGAACGACCCCTCCCCGATCACGGGCGGACGGATCGTGGTGCAGGTCAAGCGCTACCGCAACACCGTGTCACCGACGGCGGTCCGGGATCTCTACGGCACGGTGCAGGACAAGGGGGCGAACAAGGGAGTGCTGGTCACCACCGCGACCTTCGGACCCACGTCGTACACCTTCGCCGACGGCAAGCCGCTGGAGCTGGTTCCCGGGGCCGCGCTCGTGGATCTGCTGCACCGGCACGGACTGCGCGGCCGTCTCGGCCCGGGGACGGCGGCCTCGGTCCCGGCCCAGCGGACGGCCGAGCCGGAGCCCGCCGCGGACCACAACGTGCTCGGCATGTCCTGGGCGGGGTCGGTCGCGCTGGACGTGTGCGCGCTGGTCTGCGAAGGCAACCGGGTGCTCAGCGAGGACCACTTCGTGTTCTTCAACAACCCGAACACCCCGGACGGTTCGGTACGGACCCACGCGCACGCGGCGCCCGACAAGGCCGCGCTGCGGGTCTCCTTCGACGCCTTGCCGCAGCGTTCCGACCGGCTGGTCCTCGTCGCCGCGGTCGACCCCGAGGTCGATCCGCACGCCGATCTGGCCGGCTTCACCGATGCCCGGATCCGGCTACTGGGGGCGGGCGGTGAGGAGCTCGGCCGCCTGGAGGTCTCCGACGGCCGCGCCGGCGAAACCGCCCTGGTCCTCGGTTCCTTCCGGCGCCGCCCGGGCGGCGACTGGGACTTCGTCCTCGGCGGCAAGGGCTACCCGGGCGGCCTGGCACCCCTCCTCGGCGACTTCGGCATCGAGGTCGCCTGACGCGGACGGCGCAGGCGGCGCAGGGGCCGCCACCGGCCGGCGCTCAGCAGCCAGACCCAGGTCGACGGCTGCGACCAGTGGTGGACCCACAGCCACACCGGCAGCCGCCGGTGCGGGACGAAGCTCCACAGGTCGTCGTCGGCCTCGTTGCCGCGCGGCCGGGCGCAGCAGGTCCAGGGTGTCCCGGGCCGCGTCCACGTCCTCGAGGTCTTCGGTCTGGTTCCACACCGGGCGGCCCCTAGAAGTCTTCGGGATCGGGATCGGCCGCCTCGGCCGGGTCGGGGTCCGGGTCGGGGTCCGGGTCCGGTTCGAAGTCCGGGGCCGGCTGCGCCGGGCGGTGTACGTAGCGCAGGACGCCCCACATGCTCTCCGGGCGCGCGTGCCACGGCTCCGGTTCGCGGCAGGCCTCCAGCTCGCGCAGCAGTGCGGGGCCGTCGGTGCCCGAGCCGATCAGGACGAGCTGCGTCAGGCGCGGTTCGCCCCGGCTCCAGGGGTGCGGGGCGAAGCGGAGGAAGCGGCCGACCGCCTGGACCTCGTAGCGCTCCTCGTGTCCGGGGACGCCGAAGTAGACGGAGCCCTTGATCCGGTAGAGGCCGGCCGGGCGGCGGTCGAGGAACTCGATGAACCGGCGCGGGCCGAGGGCCTGCTCGGACACGAACTCCGTGCTCGCGTAGGCGGCGTGGATGTGGTCCGCGTGACCCTCACCGCCCTGATCGCCGTCGTGATCGTGATCGTGGTCGTGGTCGTGGTCGTGGTCGTGCGCCTGGGCCAGCAGGTCCTCGAAGGACAACTGGCCGCGCGTCTCGGTCCACGGCCGTCGGTCGAAGAGCAGCTCCGGGTCGATCCGCCCGTGGTCCGCGCCGACGACCGGGATGCCCGGTGCGCAGAGCGCGGCGAGCACGCCCTCGATCCGGGTGCGTTCGGCGGCATCGATCCGGTCGGTCTTGTTGAGCACCACCAGGTCCGCGACGGCCAGGTGCCGGTCGGTCTCGGGGTGCTTGTCCCGGGTCACGTCAAACTCCGCCGCGTCGACGATCTGCACCATGCCGCCGTAGCGGACGGCGGGATTCTCGTTGGCGACGAGCATCCGGACCATCTCCTGCGGCTCCGCCAGCCCGCTCGCCTCGATGACGATCACGTCGATGCGGTGGACGGGGTCGGCGAGCTTCTCCAGGTACGCGTCCAGCTCGCTGCCGTCCACCGCGCAGCACAGGCAGCCGCCGCCGAGGGAGACCATCGAGTCGCCGACCTGGCCGGCCACCGACATCGCGTCGACCTCGATGGAGCCGAAGTCGTTGACGACGACCCCGATCCGGGTGCCGCCCCGGTTGCCGAGGAGGTGGTTGAGGACGGTCGTCTTGCCGGATCCGAGGAAGCCGGCGAGGACGATGACGGGGATGCTGTTCACCCGGTCGATCGTAGCCAGCGTCAGCCGAGGGCGGGGACCGGCCGCGGCGGGGTCGGGCCGGTGTAGCGGGCGGCCGGTCGGATGATCTTCGAGTCGGCGGCCTGTTCCAGGACGTTCGCGCTCCAGCCGACCACGCGGGCGGCGCAGAAGGTCGGCGTGAACATCTCGCGCGGGAGCCCGCACAGCTCCATGACCACGCCCGCGTAGAACTCCACGTTGGTGTGCAGTTCCCGGCCCGGCTTGAGCTCGGCGAGGATCTCCTCGACGTGCCGCTCGACCTCCACGGCGAAGTCCACGAGCGGGCCGCCGAACTGCAGGGCGATCCCGCGCAGCATCCGTGAGCGCGGGTCCTCGGTGCGGTAGACGGGGTGTCCGAAGCCCATGATCCGATCGCCCGCGAGGACCCGCTCGCGGATCCACGGATCGATCCGGTCAGCCGTGCCGATGGCGTCCAGGGTGTCCAGGGCCCGGCTGGGGGCGCCGCCGTGCAGCGGGCCGGAGAGCGCGCCGATCGCCCCGGTGAGACAGGCCGCGACATCGGCGCCGGTGGAGGCGATCACGCGGGCGGTGAAGGTGGAGGCGTTGAAGCCGTGGTCGATCGTGGAGATCAGGTACCGCTCGACCGCGCGGGCCCTGACCGGCTCGGGTTCCCGTCCGGTCAGCATGTAGAGGTAGTTCGCCGCGTACGGAAGGTCGTCGCGCGGTTCCACCGGCTCCAGCCCCTGACCGAGCCGGTACAAGGCGGTGAGCAGGGTCGGTACGGCGGCGCAGGCGGCCAGCGCGTCGGCGGCGCGGCATTCGGGGGTCAGGTCGTAGACCGGGCGGAAGCCGGCGCGGGCGCCGAGCAGGGAGAGCGCCGTGCGCAGTCCGGCGAGCGGGCCGGACAGGGCGGTGGCGCGGGCCAGTGCGGGCAGGGCGTCCCGCACCTCGGCGGGGAGCCTGCGCAGCGGGGCGATCTCGGCTGCGAAGGCGGCCCGTTCGCCGGCATCGGCGGGCAGTGCGCCGCGGAACATCAGGTGCCAGACGTCCTCGAAGGTGCGGCTCCCGGCGAGCTCGACGGCCGAGTACTGGCGGTAGTGGTAGAAGCCCTCGAGGCCTCGGACGTCACCGAGCTCGGTCTCGGTGACCACGACTCCCGCGAGTCCGCGGGGGCTTTCGGCGGGTGCGACGGTGGTGTTCATGGATCGACCATCCATGATGGACTCAATCACTGTCAATGTTGACTGCATCAACATATGTAGGGTGTGCGTCATGAGCGTCATGAACGACGACCCCGGTGAGCGAAGGATCGGCACCCAGGAAGCCGCCCGGCTGCTGGGTGTGAAGCCCGCGACCGTGTACGCGTACGTCAGCCGCGGCCAGCTGACGAGCCGCCGCGACCCGGTCGGACGCTCCAGCAGCTTCGACGCCCGCGAGGTGGAGGCCCTGGCCCGGCGCAGCCGGCGCGAGGCCGCGGGGCCCGCCGGTTCCGCCGCCTCCGCCGGGGACCTGTCCGTCCGCACCGCGCTCACCCTCATCGAGGCCGACCGGTACTACTTCCGCGGCGTGGACGCCGTGGAGCTGGCCTCCCGGTACCGCTACGAGGAGGTCGCCGAGTGGCTCTGGACGGGGACCCTGGTGCGCGGGGCCCGGTTCACCGCTCCCCCGGAGTCCCTCGCCGCGGCCCGCCGGGCCGTCGCCTCGCTGCCCGAGCACAGCGGTCCGATCGACCGACTGCGGGTGGCCGTCGCCGCCGCGGCGGTCGCGGACCCGCTGCGCTTCGACCTGTCCGCACCGTCCGTACTGGGCTCCGCACGCTCCCTGATCCCCACCCTGGTCGGCGCCCTGCCCGAGGTGGGCCCGGCGCAGTGGGGCGGGGACGGCCGCCTCTCCCGGCAGCTGTGGCCCCGGCTCTCCGCCCTGGAGCCCGATCCGGACGCGCTGGCCGTGCTGGACCTGGCCCTGGCCCTGCTGACCGACCACGATCTGGCCGCCTCGACCCTGGCCGTACGGGTGGCCGCGTCGGCGCGCGCGCATCCGTACGCAGCGGTCTCGGCCGGACTCGGCGCGCTCGAAGGCCCCCTGCACGGTGCGGCCGGGCGGCTCGCGCACCGGATGCTGGTGGAGGTGCTGGAGCGGGGCGGCGCGGCCCCGGTGGTGGCGGAGTACCTGCGGGCCGGCCGCCGGGTGCCCGGGCTCGGGCACCGGCTGTACGAGGGCCAGGACCCGCGGGCGACGGCCCTGTTCGCGCGGCTGGAGCCGCTGGCCCAGGCCGGTCCGGCGCTGGGCGCGGCGCGCGAGGTGGCCGGGGTGATGGCCCGGCACGGCGACGGCCTGTACCCCAACGTGGACCTGGCGCTGGCGGTGCTGACGGTGTCCTGCGGGATGGCCCCGGAGGCCGGGGAGACCGTCTTCGCGGTGGCCCGTACGGCCGGGTGGATCGCGCACGCATTGGAGGAGTACGAGGAGCGCCCGCTGCGGATGCGGCCGAGCGGGCAGTACCACGGGCCCCGCCCGCCACAGCCGTTGCCGTGACGGGCGGGGTGCGGGAGCGGCTCTGCGGGGGCTACGGGCCGTGGCCCGGCCAGAGATGGTTCCGGCGGTCCGGCTGCGGCGTCAGGTCCGCAGCCAGACCGCCGTGTCCTGCCCGAGCAGCCCGTCCGCATCCAGGGCGGAGCTGCTCAGCAGGAGGCTCGTGTGGGCCGGCAGCGGGACCGGCTCCGGGGACAGGTTGGCCACGCAGACCAGCCCGTCGGGGCGGCCGAAGGCGAGTACCCCGGCCGGCGCGGGCAGCCAGTCCAGGGATCCGCCGCCGAAGCCGGCCGCGGCGCGGCGCAGGCCCAGGGCCGTTCGGTAGAGGGTGAGCATCGAGGCCGGGTCCCCGGCCTGCCGGTCCGCGGCGTACTGCGGCCAGCTCTCCGGCTGGGGCAGCCAGGGCTCGCTCCAGGGCTCGGCGGTCCACGGCAGCGGGACCCTGCACCCGTCCCGTCCGGGGTCGGTGCCACCGGACCGGAAGTGCATGGGGTCCTGGATCCGGCCGAGCGGGATGTCCGCCTCCGGAAGACCCAGTTCCTCGCCCTGGTACACGTAGACGGCGCCGGGCAGGGCGAGGGTCAGCAGCGCGGCGGCGCGGGCCCGCCGCGTGCCCAGCTCCAGATCGGCGGGGGTCCCGAAGGCCTTGGTGGCGAAGTCGAAGCCGGTGTCGGCGCGCCCGTAGCGGGTGACCGTACGGGTCACGTCGTGGTTGCACAGCACCCAGGTGGCGGGCGCTCCGACGGGGGCGTGCTCGGCGAGGGTCTCCTCGATGGAGGTGCGCAGCCGGACGGCGTCCCACGGGCAGCTGAGGAAGGAGAAGTTGAAGGCGGTGTGCAGCTCGTCGGGGCGCAGGTAGCGGGCGAAGCGCTCGGAGTCCGGCAGCCAGACCTCGCCGACGAAGATGGCCCCGTACTCGTCGGCGATGGCCCGCCACGAGCGGTAGATGGTGTGCAGGTCGTCGCGGTCGATGTACGGGTGGATCTCGCCGGGCCCGGGCGGCCACGGCTCAGCCGGGCGGCCGGCCAGGTCGGGCAGGGCCGGGTCCTTGGCGAGCAGGGCCGCGGAGTCGATCCGTACGCCGGACACCCCCCGTTCGAACCAGAACCGCAGGACTTCCTCGTGTTCCCGGCGGACGGCGGGGTGGTCCCAGTTGAGGTCGGGCTGCTCGGGGGTGAAGAGGTGCAGGTACCACTCCCCGTCCGGTACCTGCGTCCAGGTGGCCGCTCCGTTGAACTGCGAGGGCCAGTCCCCCGGCGGCAGTTCGCCGTTCTCTCCGCGGCCCGGCCGGAAGTGGAAGAGCTCCCGCTCGGGGCTGCCGGGGCCGGCGGCGAGGGCGGCCTTGAACCAGGCGTGCTGGTCGGACACGTGGTTCGGAACGATGTCGACAATGGTGCGGATGCCCAGCTCACGGGCTTCCGCGATGAGCTTCTCGGCTTCGGCGAGGGTGCCGAAGGCGGGGTCGATGGTGCGGTAGTCGGCGACGTCGTAGCCGCCGTCGGCGAGCGGGGAAAGGTACCAGGGGGTGAACCAAAGGGCGTCGACGCCCAGTTCGGCGAGGTAGGGCAGGCGTGCCCGGACGCCCACCAGGTCACCGGTGCCGTCCCCGTCGCCGTCGGCGAAGCTCCGTACGTACACCTGGTAGATGGCGGCCGAGCGCCACCAGTCGGCGGCGTTTTCGGGCAGGGGAAAGTCAGCCACGGAGGGGTCCTTTCACGGCGGTCTTTTCGCAGCGGTCTCTTCATGGGAGGCGACCGGGCACGGCGGCGGAGCGGGGTGCTGCTCACCCCTTGAGGGAGCCTGCCGTCAGGCCGCTCATGATGTTGCGCTGGAAGATCAGGAAAATGATGAGCGTGGGCGCCGAGGCCATCGCGAGCGCGGCGACGAGATGGTTCTCGGGCACTCCCCTGGCGAGCGAGTAGATGCCGACGTTGAGCGTCTGCAGGGCCGGGTCGGGGAGGGTGAGCATGGGCCAGAGGAAGTCTTTCCAGACCCCGACGATGGCGAAGATCGACACGACGCCGAGGACGGGCCGGGACATCGGCAGGACCACGGAACGCAGGGTGCGCAGGGCGGAGGCTCCGTCGATGGCGGCGGC
The DNA here is from genome assembly GCF_042730015.1 of Streptomyces sp. NPDC059957. Classification (NCBI taxonomy): domain Bacteria; kingdom Bacillati; phylum Actinomycetota; class Actinomycetes; order Kitasatosporales; family Streptomycetaceae; genus Streptomyces; species Streptomyces sp. NPDC059957. The sequence goes on from NZ_JBHWMB010000008.1 coordinate 66,719, forward strand.
ATCGAGGATCTCGCCGGGGATGGAGTCGAAGAATCGTTTCAGAAGGAAGATGTTGAAGGCGTTCGTGACCGAGGGCAGCCAGATCACCCAGGGCGTGTTGAGCAGGTTGCGCTCGATGAGCGGCATGTCCAGGACCGTGAGGTACTGCGGTACGACGAGGACGGTGGCCGGGATCATCAGGGTCGCCAGCATCATGCCGAGGACCGCCTTGCCGAAGACCGGGCGGAGCTTGGACAGCGAGTAGGCGGCGGCCACGTCGAGGACGAGCTGGAAGGCCAGGGCGCCGAAGGCGTAGTAGAGGGTGTTGAACAGCAGCTTGGCGAGGTCCATGACCTTCCAGGCCGCCGAGTAGTTCTCGGCGTGCAGGGAGTCCGGCACCACGGTCGGCGGGACCTGGGTGAACTCCGCGGTGCTCTTGAGGCCGTTGGCGACCATCCAGTAGAGGGGCCCGAGGAAGACGACCGTGAAGCCGATCACGACCACGGCCAGGACGGTCCAGTAGGCGACCTTGCCCCGGGTGCGGCCGAGTTGGGCCGGCGATATGAGCGTGCGCTCTGACATGTGAGGTGCTCCCGTCAGTTCTCGTTGTCGCGGCTCAGCCGGACGTACACGGCGGAGAAGCCGGCGAGCAGGACGAGCAGGCACAGGCCCAGGGCCGCGGCGCCGCCGTACTGGTTGAAACTGAAGGCGTACTGGTAGATGAGGACGACGACGGTGGTGGTCGATCCTTCGGGTCCGGCGCCGCCGGTGAGCATGAACGGTTCGACGAACACCTGCATCGTCGCGATGACCTGCATGAGCAGCATCAGCGAGAGGATGAGCTTGGTCTGCGGGATCGTGACGTGCCAGATCTTGCGCAGCACCCCGGCCCCGTCGAGCTCCGCCGCCTCGTAGAGCTCTCCGGGGATTCCCTGGAGGGCCGCCAGATAGATCAGGGTCGCGCCGCCCATGTTCATCCACGTGGAAGCGATGACCACGGAGACCATCGCGGTATCGGTGGATTGCAGCCAGTCTTGCGCCGGCAGGTGCAGGAATTCCAGAATTCTGTTGAAGACCCCGTACCCGGGGTCGTAGAAGTACTTGAAGAGCAGGACCGAGGCCACCGGCGGCATCATCACCGGGAGGTACACGAGCAGGCGCAAGTACCCCTGCGCGTGCCGGAATTCGTTGAGCACGATCGAGACCACGAACGGGACGGCGAAGCCGAGGACCAGAGCGAGCCCGCTGAAGAGCAGGGTGTTGCGCCAGGCCTGCCAGAACGCCGGGTCGTTGAAGACGTAGCGGAAATTGTCCCAGCCGACCCAGTGGACGGCTCCGCCCTCGGTCTTCTGGAAGGCCAGCAGGAACTCCCGGACCATCGGGTACCAGGAGAAGAAGGAGAAGCAGAGGACGGCGCCGATCAGAAAGCCGTGGGCCGAGAGGTTCCGCTTGAACGCCCGGAGGAACTCCTCGCGAGAGGTACCGGGCAGGGTGGGAGCCGACATCGCCGCTCGCTCCTTGGTGGGTCGTCGCCGTCGATTTTTTGCGGGGTACGGGGCCTGCGGGCGGGTCCGGGCCGGGGAGGCAGCCCGGACCTCGCCCTGGGACCGCTACTGGTTGGCCAGCACCTGGTTGACGGCCTTCTCGGCCTCCGCGAGGAGCTGCGCCGTGTCGGCGTCCTTGTTGGTCAGGACCCCCGACATCACCTTGTCGAGGACCTTGTAGACCTCCTGGGCCTTCGGCGGCTCGGCCTTGCCGGCCACCGGGTTGTCCAGGAAGGACTTGAAGTTGGCGACCGGCATGGTGGCGCTGGCGGCCTTCAGTTCGTCGTCCTTGGCCTTGCTGGCGCCGGTGAAGAAGGCGGGCTGCGGAAGCCCGACCGGCAGGCCGTCGGTCTTGGAACGGTCGTACTGGAACTGCCCCTTGCCGACCGCCAGCGTCTTGAAGTTCAGCCAGGCGATGGCGGCCTTGACCTTGTCGGGCGAGCTGCCCTTCTTGATCATGTAGCCGTTGCCGCCGGCCAGCGTCGCGGCGCCGCCGGGGATGGGACCCATGCCGAAGTTCTCGTACTTGCCGGAGAGCTGCTGGACCATGTACGAGATGTCGTCGGGCGCGGCGAGGAACATGCCGAGCTTGTCCGAGGCCATCTGCTTCTGCAGGTCACCCCACTTGAGCAGCTGGGTCTTGCCCATGCTGTCGTCTTCCCAGCGCATGGCCTTGAGGTTGTCCGCGACCTGCTTGCCGGTCGCGTTGTTGAAGGCCGCCTTGCCGTCGGCTCCGACGACGTCGCCGCCCAGGCCGTACATGGCGGCCGTGAAGTGCCAGCCGCCGGTGTTCTCGACGCTGTACTCGCCGTAGCCGGCGGTGCCGTTGCCGAGCGCCGCGATCTTCTTGGCGGCCGCGCGGACCTCTTCCCAGGTGCGCGGGGGCTGGTCGGGGTTGAGGCCCGCCTGAGTGAAGAGCTTGCGGTTGATCAGCAGGCCCATCGTGTAGTTGCTGGTGGGCAGCCCGTAGAGCTTGCCGTCCTGCTTGAGGGTGTTGACGACGTTCTTGTCAATGTCGCCGAAGGCCGGCACCGACTGGGCGTTGACGTAGGCCGAGATGTCCTCGGCGCCGTCGTTGTCCAGGACCTGCTTGAGATCGGTGAAGTAGGCGTAGAAGACGTCCGGCTGCGACTTGGCCTTGAGCATCGCCGTGAACCGCGGGGGCTCCAGGCACTGGCCGGGGGTGGAGCGGCCGTCGATCGTGACGTTCGGGTAGGTCTTGTTGAACTCCGCCACGTCCTCCTTCCACTGCTTGAGCTCGGGGGCCTTGGCCGCCGGCGGCATGCAGTCGATGGAGATGGTGACCTTGGTCTTCGGGTCGAGCGGCGCGGAGGCGTCCGTGGAACCGCCGGACGGCTGGCTCTTGGGGTCGTCCCCGCTGCTGCTCGTGCCGCATGCCGCCAGGGCGGTGACGGCGAGCGCCGAGACGAGGGCGGTCGCGGTGGTGCGGCGGATGTTGGTTCTCATCGGTGGTCCCCTTCGAGCATCGAGCAGGAGGCGTGGGGCGTGTAAGGAGGCGAGCGCGGCACACTCAACCACCACCTACAGATGAACGCAATATCTCGCGCAGATTTCGCAAGAGATTGGCAACAGAGCGCTGGACAGCTCCGTCCGAGAACGCAAAACAGGGCCCCGAAACGTCAGCGGGACGTTTCGGGGCCCTGTGGCCGGGGGTGAACTCGGTTGAGCCCGGCGGGGCGTTACGCCGGACGGGGGCGCGGCACCTGCGCGGTGGAGCCCCGCACCACGAGCTCGGGCTCGAACAACAGCTCGCCGGGCTGTACGGCGGCCCCCTGGATCTGGGCCGTGAGCAGCTCCACGGCAGCCCTCCCCATGGCCTCGATGGGCTGCCGGACGGTGGTCAGCGGGGGCTCGGTGCAGTTCATGAAGGCCGAGTCGTCGTACCCGACGACGGAGACCTCCCGGGGCACGTCCAGCCCGCGCCGGCGGGCCGCCCGGATGGCCCCCAGGGCCAGCGGGTCACTCGCGCAGATGATGCCGGTCACCCCGCGGTCCAGCAGCCTCGACGTGGCCGCATGGCCGCCCTCCAGGGAGAACAGCGCCCGCTCCACGTGCGCGGCGGGCAGCTCGGTGCCGGCCGCCGCGGCGACCGCCTGGGCGGCCACCAGCTTGCGCAGGGAGGGGATGTGGTCGGGCGGGCCCAGCACCAGGCCGATGCGCTCGTGGCCGAGGGAGGCCAAGTGGCGCCAGGCCTGCTCGACCGCGACGGCGTCGTCGCAGGAGACGCACGGGAAGCCGAGGTCCTCTATGGAGGCGTTGATGAGCACCACCGGGACCTTCCGGTCGTGGAGCAGCCGGTAGTGCTCGTGCGGGGCGTCGGCCTGCGCGAAGAGCCCGCCGGCGAAGACGACGCCGGACACCTGCTGCTGGAGCAGGAGCTCGACGTAGTCGGCCTCGGAGACCCCGCCGGTCGTCTGCGTGCAGAGCACGGGGGTCAGCCCCTGCTGCGCCAGCGCGCCGCCGATCACCTCGGCGAAGGCCGGGAAGATCGGGTTCTGGAGTTCCGGCAGGACCAGGCCGACCAGCCGGGCCCGTTCGCCGCGCAGCTGGGTGGGGCGCTCGTAGCCGAGGACGTCCAGGGCGGTGAGCACGGACTGGCGGGTTGTCTCCGAGACGCCCGGCTTGCCGTTGAGCACCCGGCTGACCGTTGCCTCGCTGACCCCCACCTTCTTCGCCACTTGAGCAAGTCGTCGCGTCATGAGCGCAAGAGTAGCGCAAACAATGCAAGTTCCTTGCAGTTCGATTACGGCCAGTTTGGCCCATCGGAAACCGGCGCGGAACCCCCCGCGCCCCACCGGTCCCACGGGGCCCCGGCGCGGCGAGCGGCGGGGCACCCCGAAGGGATGCCCCGCCGCCCTCGTGCCCTGCTGTACGCCGTCCGCTACGGCAGCTGGTTGATCCTGAACGTCGAGGTCGTGTTCCGCACGTCCACGGCGTTGTCGCTCATCCGCAGGTTGTGGAACGTGACCTCACCGACCGTCGGTCCCTGTCCCGCCTCGGGCATCTCGTTGGCCCAGAGACCGAAGCCGGACTTGGCGTCGAAGGCGTCACCGCTCTTCTTCGCCCCCGTGATGGTGATGTCGCGCAGAATGGTGTCCTTGATCGGATTGACCGGCTGGCCCCCGATGTACTGCGTCTGGAACATGATTCCGCTGTACGTCGGATCGACGATGTCCACGTTGTTGATGCGGATTCCCTGGAACACCTTGGACGCGGAGAAGATCCAGATTCCGGGGAAGGTCTGCGCCCCCCAGAAATGGCCTCCGGCCCGGACGATCGAGATGTTCTCGAAGAGCGTCGGGTCGGTCCCGAATCCGTTCATCGGATACCCGAAGTCCAGCGAGCTGATGGTGATGCCCGAGTAGACGAGGATGTCGGCGATGTAGATGTTGCGGAAGGTGTTGTTGAAGCCGCCGTAGACGGCGACACCGGCCGCGCGCCAGGTGAGGATCGCGCTCAGGTTCTCGTAGACGTTGTTCTTCATGTCCGCGCCGCCCGCGTCGATGGCGGAGAACAGCGCGAAGCTGTCGTCACCCGTGGAACGCGCCTCGATGTTGGTCACGAGGTTGTCCGTGCTGCCGTTGGTCATGTTGATGCCGTCGGCGAAGGTGTCGCGGATCCGCGAGTTCTTGATCGTGATCCGGTCGGTGTTGGCGCCCCAGTAGAGGCACACCTGGTGTTCGTTCCAGATGTTGTCGATGGTCATGTCGGTCACGTTGGAGAAGTCGAAGACCTTGCCCGGACCGTCGATGCGCGAGGTGTAGTTGCCGAAGTAGGCGAAGCCCGTGAAGGACGAGCCCTTCGCGGTGCCCTCCGCGCGCCAGCCGTTGTCGGTGTTGTCCTGCGAGGACGGGGCGTGGAAGCGGGTGAACCACGGTCCGGCTCCGACGACCTGCACGGCCTTGCCGTACACCTGGAACTTGCTGGCCGTGGCGTAGTCGCCCGGCGGCAGGTAGACGCCCACGAGCTTGCCCGTGGTGTCCATGCGGACCTTGTCCAGGGCGTTCTGCACGTCCTGGTGGGTGAAGCCGGCGGGCACCGTGTAGGTGGCCGGGTCGGGGTTGGGGATCACCGTGGCCTGTTCCAGGCTCACGAAGTCGATCGCGTAGGTGGTGGTGTTCGCCGCGTCCTTCTGGAGGCGGATCTTGCTGCCCTGCGGGACGGTCTCGCCGAGGAGGATGTTGGCCTCGTCGTAGATGTGCCGCGGGGCTCCGGCGCTCGGCGCGTTGCCCGGGCCGGCCTCGGCCCCGTAGAGCCAGGCGTACTTCGAGGTCAGCGGCAGGGCCTTCTTGAGGACGCCGTTGACGTAGACGTTGATGGTGGAGTCGATGCCGCCGCCGCCCGGGGCGTCCGGGATGGAGAAGCGGGTGACCAGGGTGTTGGTCGGGGCCCGGGTGGTGAACTCGACGTACTCGCCCGTCGCGTCCAGGTTGACGGCCTTGCGGCCCGAGGCCTCGCCGGCGATGTCACCGACGGTCCGGTTGGGGCCGACGACGCCCGCGCCACCCCCGACCACGCCGTCCTCCGCCTCGTAGGTGTCGTAGGGCATGTTCGCCCCGCGGCCCACGAAGAAGGGCTTGGTGGAGGTGTTGTTGGCGCGCTTGACCGGCAGTTCGTTGGCGTCGTCGGCGAGGACCACCTTGACGGTGTACTTGCCGTTGGCCGCCGTCCAGTTGCCGAGCGCGATCGGTGGCGAGGAGGCACCGGCCGCGAGCGCGCCGCTGAAGGATCCCGTCAGGGTACGGAGGGTGGCGCCGCCCGCGTCGTGCAGGGTGAGGGTGACGTTGTGGGTGCCCGCGGCGGCGGCCACGGTGCCCTGGTTCTTGACCGTGACGGAGAAGTCCACGGACTGGCCGGCGGAGGGTGCGCTCGGCGACCACCCGACGGACGAGGCCACCAGGTCCGAGCTGTCGACCGGGCGGACCACCAGCGGGGAGCCGGTGAGGCTGTTGTTCGTCTCGTTCTGCTCGATGACCGTGTTCGCCTCGTCGACGATCGCGCTCAGCGGGTAGCTGCCCGCGTCCCGCGGGCCGATGCCGGCCGTGACGGTGGCCGTGGCGCCGGCGGCCAGCGCGGGCACGTTGGCGGAGGCGATCTTCGAGCCGCCGAGCTGGAAGGAGACGGAGGTCGCCGCCGCCGGGGCCGGGCCGCTGTTCTTGACGGTGGCGGACAGGGTGACGGGGTCCGACTCGACCGGGGCGGCCGGACTTGCGCCGACCGCAGTGACCTGGAGGTCCGGGTTGGGCGCCGCGACGCCGATGACCTGGAACTCCGCGATCTGGCCGTTGGAGGATCCGGTGTTGGAGGTGAAGCGCAGCTGCACGTCCGCGATCCGGGCGTTCATCGGGATGGTGACGGTGTTGGAGCCGGAGGCCGGGTTGAAGACGTAGTCCTTGGCGGCCACCAGGCCGGTGACGCCCGAGGCGCCCTGCTCGCGGCCGAGGACCTGGATGTTCTGGGTGCGGGTGCCCCAGCTGCTGTCCGGGTTGAGCCCCAGGACCAGCCGGTCGACATCGGCGTTGGAGCCGAGCTTCACGGTCAGCGTGCTCGGGTAGGCGCCGCCCGCACCCTCCCAGTAGGTGGAGGTGCTGTTGTCGTTGGCGTTCTCCGCGACGAAGGTGTGGATCACGGAGGAGCCCTCGATGGGCTTGCCGACGGCCAGGTTGGAACCGCCCGTGCCTCCGCTGCCGTTGCGGGTCACGGAGTTGCTGTCGCCGGAGCGGTTGCCCGCGGCGTCCTTGGCCCGGACGAAGTAGCTCACGGTGGCGGTGGCCGGCTGGGTGTCCGTGTAGGTGGTGACGTTGCCCGCGACCGTGGTGAGCAGCACGTTGTTGGCGAAGACCTCGTAGCCCGTGACACCGGTGTTGTCGGTGGAGGCCTGCCAGGCCAGCCTGATCTGGCCGGAGGCCGGCTCGGTGAAGGCCAGGGCCCCCGGGGCGGTCGGGGCCTGGGTGTCGCCGGTTTCGCCGGCGCGGGTGACGGTGTTGCTGTTCGCCGACTGGTTGCCGGCCGCGTCCTTCGCCCGGACGTGGTACGTCACGCTCGCGGAGGCGGGCTGGGTGTCGGTGTAGGTGGTGACGTTGCCCGCGACGCTGGTGCGCAGCTGGTTGTTGGCGTAGACGTCGTACCCGGTGACGCCCGTGTTGTCGGTGGCGGCGTTCCAGGTGAGCTTGATCTGGCCCGTCGCGGGCTCGGTGTAGGCGAGCGCCGCCGGGGCCGTCGGGGCCTGGGTGTCTCCGGTCGTCGGGCCGTAGATCTCCAGCTCGGAGAGCTGCCCGCCGGGCTGTACGGAGTTGGACGCTATCCACACCCGTACGTAGCGGGTGGTGGTGGCGTCGAAGGTGACGCTCACCGTGTTGCCGCCGGCGGGGCTGAAGTCGTACCCCTTGGACGCCGTCAGGTCGGTGTACTCCGTGCCGTTGGCGCTGCCCTGGATCTTGAGGGTCTGCGTACGGGCGCCCCAGTTCTCGGGCAGCTTGAGGACCACGCGGTCCACGCGGACCGAGGAGCCCAGGTCGGCCTGGAGCCACTGGGGCATGGCGTTGTTGACGCTCTCCCAGTAGCTGGCGGCGTTGCCGTCGCCGGCGTTGCCCGGCACGTAGACCTGGGTGTTGCTGCTCGCGGTGAACGTCTTGCCGAGGGCCAGGTTGGTCCCGGAGGCACCGGGGGCGCGGACCTCCAGCTCGGAGAGCTGGGCGGCCTGCCAGCCGGTGTTGGCGGTGATGTCGATCCGCACGTACCGGGCCTGGGTGGCCGGGAAGCCGATGGTGACCACGTTTCCGGCGCCCTGGCCGAAGGTGTACGTCGCCGAGCTCACCAGGGTGCTGAAGCTGGTGCCGTCGGCGCTGCCCTGGACGGACAGGGTCTGGTTGCGGCTCTCCCAGGAGGCGGGGAGCTTGAGCACCACCTGGTCGACGCGGGTGGTGGCTCCGAGGTCGGTCTGCACCCATTGCGGGAAGGTGCTGCCGGCGCTCTCCCAGTACGAGGACTGGTTGCCGTCGGTGACGTTGCCGGCCGCGTAGGCGCCGTTGGTGCTGCTCGCCGTGGCGGGCCTGCCCGCCGAGACGCTCGGTCCACCGGCGGCCACGGCGGTCAGAGCGGGCCAGCCCAGCATCAGCAGGGCCGTGCTGATCAAGGCGGCCAGGGTCCGCCATCTCCAGTTGTGCCTTCTCATATGTCCTCGTCCCTCGACATGAACTTTCTGAACCATGGGAGATAGGAATTTGCAGTGTGCGGTGCGAGAGTTGCAGAGCTTTGGCGAGTCGTCTACATCTCTGACCGCACTTTCATGCCGTCATCGCTTGCGCAAGCTGGGCGCAAATAACGCAAGCCATTTGCGTGAGGGGGAGAAATTCCACTTACGCCCGAACCGCCCTACCGTTCGTACTCATGCGGTCCCTGCGGTTCCTCCACACGAGCACTCGGCGCCTCGGGCTGCCCAGACGGGCCGCCTCACAGATCCTGCTGACCCAGCTGGCCATCGCCGCCGGGGTCCTCGCCCTGGCCACCGGCCTCTTCCTGGCCCCGCTGAGCGCGCAGCTCGACGACCAGGCCATGCGGCGCGCCCTGGCCATCGCCCAGAGCGCCGCCGCCGACCCCTCCCTGGCCACCGGCCTCCTCGGCTCGGCGCCCTCGCCGGACAGCCCCGTACAGGCCTCGGCGGAGCGGATCCGCTCGGCCACGGGCGCCGAGTACGTGGTGGTCCTGGACCTGGACGGCATCCGCCGCTCGCACCCGAGCCCCGACCGCGTCGGACGGCACGTCTCCACCGACCCCGGCGACGTCCTGGCCGGCCGCGAGGTCATGGAGATCGACGAGGGCACCCTGGGCCGCTCCGCGCGCGGCAAGGTCCCCCTGCTCGCCGCCGACGGCGAGATCGTCGGCGCCGTCTCGGTCGGCATCGCCTACGACAGCGTCCAGGGCCGCCTGCTGGGCGCCATCCCGGGCCTGCTCGCGTACGCGGGCGGCGCCCTGGCCGCGGGCGCCCTCGCCGCCTACCTGCTCTCGCGCAGGATCCACCGGCAGACCCGTGACCTGGCCTTCTCCGATATCGCCGGCCTGCTCGCCGAACGCGAGGCGATGCTGCACTCCATCCGCGAAGGCGTGATCGCCCTAGACCGGACCGGCCGGGTCCGGCTGGTCAACGACGAGGCGGCCCGGCTGCTGGGCCTCGCGCCCGAGGCCGCCGGCGCCGTCGCGGGGCGCGCGCTGGACGAGGTGCTCGGCGCGGGCCGCACCACCGACGTCCTCGCCGGCCGGGTCACCGGCCTCGACCTGCTCACGGTCCAGGGCGGCCGGGTCCTGGTCGCCAACCGGATGCCCACCGAGGACGGCGGAGCCGTGGCCACCCTGCGCGACCGCACCGAGCTGGAGCACCTGGGCCGCGAGCTCGACTCCACCAAGGGCCTGATCGACGCCCTGCGCGCCCAGGACCACGAGCACGCCAACCGGCTCCACACGCTCCTGGGCCTGCTGGAACTGGGCCTGTACGAGGAGGCCGTGGAGTTCGTCACGGAGGTGGTCGGCGTACACCGCAGCACCGCCGAACAGGTCACCGAGAAGGTGCACGACCCGCTGCTCGCCGCCCTGCTGATGGGCAAGGCCACGGTCGCCGCGGAGCGCGGGGTCCCCCTGCGGCTGGCCGATTCCGCCCTGCTGCCCGACCGCCTCGTCGACCCGGGAGGTCTGGTCACCATCCTCGGCAACCTCGTCGACAACGCGCTGGACGCCGCGGTGGGCTCTCCCGCACCGCTGGTCGAGGTCGACATCCGGGCGGACGGCCGCACGGCGGTCCTGCTGGTCCGCGACAGCGGCCCCGGCGTCCCGGTGGCGCGCCGCGAGGAGATCTTCACCGAGGGCTGGTCGACCAAACTGCCCCCGGCCGGCGCCCATCGCGGACGCGGGCTCGGCCTCGCCCTGGTGCGGCGCCTGGCCGAGCGGCAGGGCGGCACGGTCCGGGCCGGCGAGGCAGCGGACGGAGGGGCGGAGTTCTCCGTCGTGCTCCCGGAGGCCCTGCGATGAACGATTCCGGCGTGTTCGACGTACTGGTCGTGGACGACGACATCCGTGTTGCCCGGATCAACGCGGCCTACGTGGCCAAGGTCCCCGGCTTCCGCGTGTCGGCCCAGGCCCATTCGGCGGCGGAGGCACTGGCCCTCCTCGACTCACGCCCGGTCGACCTGATCCTCCTCGACCACTACCTCCCCGACGAGAACGGCCTCGACCTGGTCCGCCGCCTGCGCGAGCGCGGCCACCACACCGACGTCATCATGGTGACGGCCGCCCGAGACCTCGCCACCGTCCAGGCCGCGATGCGCCTCGGCGCCCTCCAGTACCTGGTCAAACCCTTCACCTTCGCGGGTCTGCGCACCCGCCTGGAGGCCTACGGGGTCCTGCGCCGCACCCTGGACACGGGCGGCGAGGCCGAACAGGCGGAGGTGGACCGGATCTTCGGCGCCCTCGCCGCGGCCGGCGCCGACGCCCCGAGCGACCTTCCCAAGGGGCACTCACCCACCACCGCGGACCTGGTCCGCGGGATCCTGCGCACGGCCGAAGGCCCGCTCTCCACCCAGCAGATCGCCGACCGCGCGGGCATCAGCCGCCAGACCGCCCAGCGCTACCTCAAACTCCTCGACCGCACCGGCCGCGTCACCCTCGCCCTGCGCTACGGCGAGACGGGCCGCCCGGAACACCGCTACGCCTGGCGCCCTCCCAGCACGGGCTGACCGCGCGCCGGCCGGTCCCGCTCCCCCGCCACGTCGGCCTACACCGCCCCCGCGCCGGTCAGCGCGCGGACCTCGGTCTCGGCGTGCCGCCGCTCGTCGGGTTCCTCGGCGGAGGTCACGGTGCCCAGCCAGCCGGCCAGGAAGCCCAGCGGGATGGACACGAGGCCCGGGTTCTGGAGCGGGAAGAACTGGAAGTCCACACCCGGGAACAGGGATTCGGGGCTGCCCGAGACCACCGGGGACAGGGCCACCAGCAGCACGGCCGGGAGCAGCCCCCCGTACACCGACCAGACGGCGCCCCGCGTGGTGAACCCGCGCCAGAACAGCGAGTACAGGAGCACCGGCAGGTTCGCCGAGGCCGCCACCGCGAAGGCCAGACCCACCAGGAAGGCCACGTTCAGGTCCTGGGCGAGCAGACCCAGCGCGATCGCCACCGCCCCGATCCCGACCGCCGCCACCCTGGCCACCGCCACCTCGCTGCGCTGCCGGGCATGGCGGCGCTTGAGCGAGGCGTACAGGTCGTGCGCGACGGAGGCCGACGAGGCGAGGGTGATCCCCGCGACCACCGCGAGGATGGTCGCGAAGGCGATGGCCGCCACGAAGGCGAACAGCACCGCGCCGCCGGTCGAGTCGGCCCCGCCGCCCAGGAAGGCCGCGAGCAGCGGAACCGCCGTGTTCCCCGAGGCGTTGGAGGCCCTGACCTGCTCCGGCCCGAGCAGCGCCGCCGCACCGAAGCCCAGCACGATGGTCATCAGGTAGAAGCCGCCGATCAGTCCGATCGCCCACACCACCGACCGGCGGGCCGCCCGCGCCGTGGGCACGGTGTAGAAGCGCGACAGGATGTGCGGCAGCCCGGCCGTGCCCAGGACCAGGGCGAGCCCGAGGCTCATGAAGTCGAAGCGGGCCGTCCAGTCCCCGCCGTACTTGAGCCCGGGGCCCAGGAACCGGTCGCCGTACCCGCTGCGCTCGGCTGCGCTGCTGAGCAGTTGGTCGAAGTTCCCGTGGAAGCGCAGCAGCACGAGCACCGTCAGGGTGATCGCCCCGCCCATCAGCAGCACGGCCTTGACGATCTGGATCCAGGTGGTGGCCCGCATGCCGCCGAAGGACACGTAGATCACCATGAGGGCGCCGACCCCGATGACGGTCAGCGTCCGTGCGGTCCGGCCCGAATCGGCGAGCAGCAGGCCCACGAGGCTGCCGGCGCCGACCATCTGTGCGACGAGGTACAGCACGGAGACGACCACCGACGAGGTCCCGGCGGCGATCCGCACCGGCCGCTCGCTCATCCGCGCGGCGACCACGTCGGCGAGGGTGAACCGGCCGCAGTTGCGGACGAGTTCGGCGACGAGGAACAGGACGACCAGCCAGGCGACCAGGAAGCCCACCGAGTACAGCAGGCCGTCGTAGCCGAAGAGGGCGATGAGGCCGGAGATGCCGAGGAAGGAGGCGGCGGACATGTAGTCGCCCGCGATGGCGAAACCGTTCTCCATCGGCGAGAACAGCCGCCCGCCCGCGTAGAACTCCTCCGCCGAACCGTGCCGGTTGCGGCTCACCCAGGTGGTGATGCCCAGGGTGACGGCGATGAAGACGCTGAACAGGAGCAGCGCCAGGGTCTGGTGCTCGGTGGTCACCGGCCCGCCCCCCGTGCACGGGTGCGCTCCCCGGCATCCGCCCGGCGGACCTGCTCCTGCTCGAAGACCGTCCAGCGCAGGTCCAGCGCCGCGCGGTCGCGCCGCAGCCGGGCGTGCCGGGCGTACGCCCAGGTCAGCAGGAAGGTGCTGAGGAACTGGCCGAGGCCCGCGAGCAGGGCCACGTTGACGGACCCGAACACCGGCCGGGCCATCATGCCGGGCGCCGTGGTGGCGGCGATCACGTAGGCCACATACCAGAGGAAGAAGCCGACGGTCGCGGGGACGACGAACCTCCGGTAGCGGCCGCGCACTTCCTGGAAGGCGGCGCTGCGCTGCACTTCGAGGTAGATGTCGGACGCTGCGCGCGCGGGCGCGCCGCCGGGACCGGAGCTCAGGGGTGACGTTTCCGCTCCGCCGCCCGGCGCTCCACCGGACCCGTCGCCCTCGCCCCAACCGACGGCCAGCGCGTCGTACCAGGGGTCGTCCAGCCGGATCGTTCCGGCATCACGACCTTCGTGCTTGTCCACCGAACTCTCCTTGTCCGCCGCCGCAGTGGCCGCGTGCCCACAAGGATGTGCGGGAGGGACGGTTTCCGGACTGGTGTCCCGGTGCTCTTCACTCCATCAGGTGATGGAGTGAAGAGCACCGGTGTGCCAGGGCCACGGAAGTGCCACCGGGGGTTCCCCGGTGGCCCCGGGTCCGCTCAGGCGTCGATCCGCGAGCGGTCCAGGGTGGCGGCGGAGCTGGTGATGAACTCCTTGCGCGGAGCCACCTCGTTGCCCATGAGCAGGTCGAAGACCGACTCGGCCGAGTCCAGGTCGCCGATGTTGATCCGGCGCAGGGTGCGGAAACGGGGATCCATGGTGGTCTCCGCCAGCTGATCGGCATCCATCTCGCCGAGGCCCTTGTAGCGCTGGATCGAGTCCTTGTACCGGATGTTCTTGCGCTGGTACTCCAGCAGGGTCTGGCGCAGCTCGTTGTCCGAGTACGTGTAGACGTACTTGTCCTGGCCCTTCTTCGGCTGGACGAGCTCGATCCGGTGCAGCGGCGGCACCGCCGCGAAGACCCGGCCCGCCTCGACCATCGGGCGCATGTAGCGCTGGAAGAGCGTGAGCAGCAGGCAGCGGATGTGCGCGCCGTCCACATCGGCGTCCACGAGCAGGACGATCTTCCCGTACCGGGCGGCGTCGATGTCGAAGGTCCGGCCCGAGCCGGCTCCTATGACCTGGATGATCGCCCCGCACTCGGCGTTCTTGAGCATGTCCGAGACCGAGGACTTCTGGACGTTGAGGATCTTGCCCCGGATGGGCAGCAGCGCCTGGAACTCGGAGTTCCGGGCGAGCTTGGCCGTACCGAGCGCCGAGTCCCCCTCGACGATGAACAGCTCGCTGCGCTCCACGTCGTCACTGCGGCAGTCGGCCAGCTTGGCGGGCAGCGAGGAGGACTCCAGCGCCGTCTTGCGGCGCTGCGCCTCCTTGTGCTGGCGGGCCGCGATCCTGGTACGGGCGGCCGCGACGATCTTCTCCATCACGGAGCGGGCCTGCTGCTTGTCGTCCCGCTTGGTGGAGGTCAGGAAGGCCTTGAGCTCCTTGGCGACGACGGCCGCGACGATCCGGGTGGCCGCCGAGGTGCCGAGCACCTCCTTGGTCTGGCCCTCGAACTGCGGCTCGGCGAGGCGGACGGTGACGACCGCCGTCATGCCCTCCATCGCGTCGTCCTTGACCACGTCGTCCTCGGCGACCCGCAGCAGCTTCGCGGAGCGCAGCACCTCGTTCACGGTCTTGGTGACCGAGCGCTCGAAGCCGGAGATGTGGGTGCCGCCCTTGGGGGTGGCGATGATGTTCACGAACGACTTCACGTTCGTCTCGTACCCCGTGCCCCAGCGCAGCGCGATGTCCACGCCGAGCTCGCGGGTGACCTCGGTGGGGGTCATGTGGCCGAGGTCGTCGAGGACCGGGACGGTCTCCTTGAAGGTGCCGGTGCCGGTCAGGCGCAGGACGTCGCAGGCCGCCTTGTCCTGGGCGAGGTACTCGCAGAACTCGCTGATGCCCCCGTCGAAGCGGAAGGTCTCCTCGGTTTTGCCGGACCCTTCCAGGGCCCGCTCGTCGCGGACCACGATGGTCAGGCCGGGCACGAGGAAGGCCGTCTGACGCGCGCGCTGGTAAAGCGTGTCCAGCGTGAGCTTGGCGTCCTTGAGGAAGATCTGCCGGTCGGCCCAGTACCGGATCCGGGTGCCCGTCTTGCCCTTGGCGATCCGCTTGCCCTTGCGCAGGCCGTTGGCGGGGTCGAAGGGGCTGTCGGGGCCCTGCTCGGTGAACATGCCGGGGACACCGCGGCGGAAGCTGATGGCCTGCGTCGCGCTGCCCCGGTCGACCTCCACGTCCAGACGCGCCGAGAGGGCGTTGACGACGGAGGCGCCGACGCCGTGCAGGCCGCCGGAGGCCGCGTACGACCCGCCGCCGAACTTGCCGCCGGCGTGCAGCTTGGTCATGACGACCTCGACGCCGGAGAGGCCGGTCTTGGGCTCGATGTCCACGGGGATGCCGCGGCCGTTGTCGCGGACCTCCACGGAGGAGTCCTCGTGGAGGATCACCTCGATGTGGTCGCAGTACCCGCCCAGGGCCTCATCGACGGAATTGTCGATGATCTCCCAGAGGCAGTGCATGAGGCCCCGGCTGTCGGTGGAGCCGATATACATGCCGGGGCGCTTGCGGACGGCCTCGAGGCCTTCGAGGACGAGCAGGTGCCGCGCGGTGTAGTTGGAGCCGTCCCGGTCTGCTCCGGTCAGCAGTGCGCTGGAAGGCACGGACGTGTCGGCGGTCACGCAGTTCGCTCCTCGCTGAATTTCTTTTCTGGCCCGGTCGGGCGCAGTGGTGGCTCGGTTGCCGTTGGAAGGGTACCGAGGCCTGGTAGAGCCGATGCAACGCCATCCCAGCCCCTTCACCAGCCTAGTGCAGATCCGTACGCGTGTTCGATCCCCCGGGAGGGTGAAGCAAACATCACGTTCCCTTCCGCGCATGAACCATTTAGTGTTCGGGCACGTCCTCATCAACAACCGGCACTCAGCCGGAGAGGACAGAACTGCGACAAGCGAACGACCTGACACCGCGAAACCGTAAAGCAACGCAATACGGTTCCTTCGCCGCCAACCGGCAACGGCCGGCCAGCTTCGGAAGGAAGTTTCGAGGAAAAGCCGAGAGCGGGAACGTTTTCGGCCTGGTTGGATGTTGACCCTGGTACGACAGCTCGTCGAGCTAGAGAAGAGGCGACGTGACTACTGTTCTGACACCCGCGACCCCGCTGACGGCCGCTGACCGATGCGACCGTTGCGGCGCCCAGGCATATCTGCGCGTCGTCCTGCTGAGCGGCGGTGAACTGCTCTTCTGCGCCCACCACGGGCGCAAGTTCGAGCCGGAACTCAAGAAGATCGCCGCGGAAATACAGGATGAGACCGAGCGGCTTACGTCCGCTCCGGCGGCCAGTGCCGCCGAACCCGAGGACCGCTGACACAAGGCCTACACCTCGCATCCGACGAGCTAGGACCGGCGAAGCCGGTCGACGGGCGGTGCCTCTGCGACCCAGAGGCCCCGCCCGTCCTCATGCCCGGACGCGGTTCAGCGCTTCGGCGCTGGCCGGTCCCCCGCCGCGAGGCCCCGGCCGGGCCCCTGAGCGGGGCGTACGTCCATCCCCAGGACTCCGCGGGCACCAGGACGCCCCAGGGTCCCCCGGGCCGTCTCCGGGCCGCTGACGGGGTCGGGGTCCGTCGCAGAGTCGGCGACGAAGCCGATCAGCGGTGCGATCCGCGTGTACACCCCCGGGCTGTCGGCGCGCCCGCAGCCGCGCCCCCAGGACACCAGCCCGATGAGCCGGCCCTGGGCCACCAGTGGGCCTCCGCTGTCGCCCTGACAGGCGTCCTTGCCGCCCGCGCGGTCCCCCGCGCACACCATGGAGTCGGCCCGGTACTGACCGTCGGCGTCTCCCGGGTAGGCGCGCCCGCACACCTCGTCCGCCAGCACCGTCACTCCGGCGGCCCGCAGCCCGTAGGCGTAGTCGCCGAAGCCGCTCGTGTCGCCCCAGCCGTATACGGCGGCCTCGGTTCCGGCCCCGTACGCCGGATGCCCGAGGGCGGCCATCGGCAGCACGTTCTGCGCGGCCACCGCTTCGGCCAGCTCCAGGACGGCCAGGTCGCCGGCATTGCTGCCCGGGTCGTAGGCCGGGTTCACCCGGGCGGAACGCACCGCGATCTCCCTGCCCTCGCTCGCGCGCAGCTCCGTACGACCGGTGATCACCCGGAAATCGCGGACGGAGTCGACCGGGCCTCCCAGTACCTGGCGCCCCAGGCAGTGGGCCGCGGTCACCACCTTGGTCGTGGTGACGAGGACGCCCCCGCAGAACTGCCCGCCGCGCGTACCCCCGAACCGGTCACGGCTGGCGAGGGCCACGACCCACGGGGCATCGGCCACCTTCACCGGCTTCCCGCCGATCACCACGCTGTCCGCGGCCGCTCGCGGCGCCTGGGAGAGCGGCGCTGCCGCCGCTCCCGCCGCCAGGGTCAGCGCTCCCGCCAGGACACGGGCAAAGGGACGACGCATGAGGCCTCCTGACTCCGAGTGTGCATGACTCCACTCAGAGTGGGACGCCCGGTGGCCGTGCGCACCCGCGCGGCCACCGGCGACGACCTGCGGCGAACCCCTCGCCGCACCCGGTCCGGACCGGTCCGGCCTAGTCGAGGTAGTCGCGCAGCACCTGGGACCGGGACGGGTGACGGAGCTTCGACATGGTCTTCGACTCGATCTGGCGGATGCGCTCACGGGTGACCCCGTAGACCTTGCCGATCTCGTCGAGCGTCTTGGGCTGGCCGTCCGTGAGGCCGAAGCGCATCGAGACCACGCCCGCCTCGCGCTCGCTCAGCGTGTCGAGCACCGAGTGCAGCTGCTCCTGCAGGAGCGTGAAGCTCACGGCATCGGCCGGTACGACGGCTTCGGAGTCCTCGATGAGGTCTCCGAACTCGCTGTCGCCGTCCTCGCCCAGCGGGGTGTGCAGGGAGATCGGCTCGCGGCCGTACTTCTGGACCTCGATGACCTTCTCAGGGGTCATGTCGAGTTCCTTGGCCAGCTCCTCCGGGGTGGGCTCGCGGCCCAGGTCCTGGAGCATCTGGCGCTGGACGCGGGCCAGCTTGTTGATGACCTCGACCATGTGCACCGGGATGCGGATGGTGCGGGCCTGGTCGGCCATGGCGCGGGTGATCGCCTGCCGGATCCACCAGGTGGCGTACGTGGAGAACTTGTAGCCCTTGGTGTAGTCGAACTTCTCCACGGCGCGGATCAGACCCAGGTTGCCCTCCTGGATCAGGTCCAGGAAGAGCATGCCGCGGCCGGTGTAGCGCTTGGCGAGGGAGACCACGAGGCGGAGGTTGGCCTCCAGCAGGTGGTTCTTGGCCCGGCGGCCGTCCTCGGCGATGATCTCCAGCTCGCGCTTGAGCTTGGGCGCCAGCTTGTCGGAGTTGGCGAGCTTGTCCTCGCCGAAGAGTCCGGCCTCGATGCGCTTGGCGAGCTCGACCTCCTGCTCGGCGTTGAGGAGGGGAACCTTGCCGATCTGCTTGAGGTAGTCCTTGACGGGGTCGGCGGTGGCACCGGCCACGGCGACCTGCTGGGCCGGAGCGTCGTCCTCGTCGTCCGAGATGACGAAGCCCTTGCTCTCGGCGCCTTCCTCCTCGTCCTCGGACTCGGCCTTGGCTGCCCCGGGACCGTCTTCCGTGGTCTCTTCGTCGCCCGCTTCGTCGGAGTCCTTCTTGGCGGCGGTCTTCTTCGCCGCCGTCTTCTTCGCCGCCGTCTTCTTGGCGGGCGCGGTCTTCTTCGCCGCCGTCTTCTTCGCCGCCGTCTTCTTGGCGGCGGGCTCCGTCGCGGTCCCCTCCGCGAGGGCGTCGGCGCCCGTGTCCACGGGGTCCGGTTCCGCCGCCCCGGCCACCGCGTCCGGTACGGCCGCGGCCGGCGTCTTGGCCGCCGCCTTCTTCGCGACCGGCTCGGTGGCCGTCCGCTTGACGGGGCTCTTCGCTGCGACGCTCTTGCGGGGGGTGCGCTTGGGCGACTCCGCGGCACTGACCATCAGCGTCACACCCTCTTCCTCGAGGATCTGGTTGAGGCTGCGCAGAACATTCTTCCACTGGGTCGCAGGAATCTGGTCAGCCTCGAAGGCCCGACGCACGTCATCGCCGGCGATCTGCCCCTCGGCCTTGCCCCGCTCGATGAGCGCCATCACAGACTCGGAATCGGCGATCTCCGGCGGGAGCGTACGGGATGTGCTGGCCGACACGAACAACCTCTCGGAACGATGGAAACGGCTTCCGACCCCGGCCTGGTGGTGCTGGACCGGAGCCGACGACCACCGACTGGGGATGGGCCGGGGGCGCGGGCAGGGGCCGGGGAGCTGCACAGCACCCGCAAGGGCTGCTGTCTTCCCTCCGTCGGCCATCACCTCTTAGGTCATCGCGTGACCTCGCAGAGCGTTACGCCCAATCTTCGTGGCCCGAGTCACACCCCGTTTGATGCCATGCCGGTCATACCGTTATTTCTGCACGTCCGGTGTGTCCGAACACGCCCCGTTTCGCGGGCCGGACGACTCCCCGGAAGCGGAGTCCCGGCGACCGCGGACCGGAACCGGGAGTCGACCAGGGCGTTCAGGACCCGGACGGGGAGCCGGACTCCACTGCCGCCGGCCCCTCCCCGGACGGGTCCGGGGGGTACCACCCGAGACCGGCGGCCCATCGACACGCTCACGCCCGCGCCCACACGCGTGCGCTGCGCCCGTCAGTGCTCGCGCGGGGCGGGAACCACGCGCTCGACCTCCGGATGCACCGTCAGAAGCTGGCGCATGGCGTTCTCCGCGCCCACCGCGTCGCCGGCGGCGAGGCACTCGACCATGCGCGCGTGGTGCGCGACGCAGGTCTCGCTGGGGCGGTCGCAGGCGGTGATGGGACTGCCGGAGACCTGCAGGGCGGCGGAGACGATGCCGGAGAGGTGCTCCAGCATGCGGTTGGCCGCGACCTGGATGAGCAGGGCGTGGAACTCGTGGTCCGCGCGCGCGAAGGTGATCGAATCGCCCTGGCCGAGGGCGTGTCCCATGATCTCGACCATGTCGGCGAGGCGCTGCTGGATCTCCGGGCGGCCGTGGCCGGCGGCGAGGCGGGCGGCGAGCGGCTCGATGGTCCAGCGCAGCTCGCCCAGCTCGCGGCGCTGGTCGTCGCGCTGCGGGCCGAAGGCACGCCACTCGATGATGTCGGGGTCGAGCAGGTTCCAGTCGGCGACCGGGCGGACCCTGGTGCCGACGTTGGGGCGGGCGCTGACGAGGCCCTTGGCCTCGAGGACCCGCAGCGATTCGCGGACGACGGTGCGGGAGACCTCGAAACGCTGCCCGATCTCCTCGGGGACCAGCGGGCGGTCCGCGCCGAGGTCGCCGGAAACGATCATCTGGCCGAGCTGCTGGACGAGTTGGCCGTGCAGCCCGCGGCCGCGGCTGCCTGCGGCGCGGCGGCCGACCCGGCTCAACTCGACGTCGGATCCGTCCCAGTGGGGCACTCCCACCCGGTCGGCCCCCGAGGCCTCCGGGTAGGGGTAGCGGTCGAGTTCGCCCGCGCCGGCGAGGCCGGAATCGGCATGGCGGGCGGCGGTCATCATGGTGTGCGCAAGGGTACTCACGAATCCTTTGTCGGCCTTGTCTCCGCGACCCTTGAGGTCTTTGGTGAAAAGCACACGAAAGGGTGATCGGTGCCACCTACGCAATTGACGACTTATCGTAAAGAACCGGGCCTTTTGCGGGGAGTTGCGGTCCGCCGGGCTTGATGTGGGCCACAACGGTCCCGTTGGGTCCGGACCCGCACCGGAACGATCACCAACGATCCCTCACAGACGGACGCGGCCGCGCAGTCCTGTGAACCCATAGGCGCACAACAGGACCATCAGCGACAACACCAGTGCGGTGCCGACCGGTTGGGCCATCACCCGGATCGCCCCGAGCACCACCCGGTCCGCCTCCGGCGGCCACTGCGCCCAGGCCAGGCCGCGCAGCCGCTCCGCGAGTCCGGTGACCGGGTACGCGGACGGGCCGTCCAGGGCCTTGCGCACCAGCGGTACGACCATCACCGGTACGGCGAGCACCGCGGCCAGGCCGGCGGAGGCGGACCGGAAGACGCCCGAGGCCAGGACTCCGGACCAGGCGCAGCCGATGAGCAGCCCCGCCCAACTCGCGCCCGGGGAGATCCACTCCGCGGGCGTACGGAGCGGGCCGCTGCCGAACACCAGTGTCAGGGCGGCGGCGTCGGCGGTCACGGCGAGGGCGCCGAGCAGCAGCGCCATCGCGGCACTGACGCCGAGTTTCGCCGTGAGCAGCCCGAGCCGGCGCGGGACGGTGCCGCGGTCGGCGGCGAGCGCGGGATAGCGGTACTCCTCGCCGAACGCCAGGGCTCCGAGCAATCCGGCGCCGAGCGCAGCGGGCGGCAGCGGCAGCAACTCCGGCCAGGCGGCGAGCAACCGGTTCTGCGGGGTGTGGCCGATCCGGGCCAGGACCAGCGCCGTGACGACGGAGACGGCGACGACGAAGGCGGCGGTGAGGACGGGCGTGGCGGTGCCGAAGAGCCGGTGCAGCTCGTAGCGCAGGGGCCTGAGCGGGCCGCCGAGCCGGCGCACGGCCGAGGCGGGCGGCCCGGTGCGTGCCGGGCGTGGCCGGTCCCGGGCGCCCGCGCCGGCCTCGGCCGGCGCTCCGTCGGCGGCCGTGGCCCGGGCCCCGGTTCCGGATCCGGCACGGTCCCGGGCGCGCGGCAGCGACGGCGGCGCTCCCGCGTCGCCGGTCTCGTCGGCGAGTTGGTGGACGAGCACACCGTGCCGGAAGGCGGCCTCGCCGACCTCGGCGCAGTTGCTGCCGTAGACGGACAGCCGGCTGCCGCTCTCCTCCACGATCTCCACCGTGCGCTGGGCAGCCCGCGCTTCACGGCCCAGTACGTCGGCCAGCCGGGCGGCGTGCGGGGTGCGCACGGCGACCCGCGGCCGGAGCCGGGTCCGGGCGAAGTCGGCGGCGTCCTGGTCGGCGACGAGCCGGCCCGCCTCGATGCTCACGACCCGGTCCGCGCTGCGGGCGGCCTCCTTCGCGTCGTCGGTGGTGAAGAGCACCGCGCCGCCGAGGGACGCATGGCCGCGCAGCAGCCCGTGCAGCCAGCTCCGTTCGCGGGGCGAGAGCCCGGCGGCCGGCTCGTCGAGGAGGAGCGTGCAGGGGTCGGCAAGCAGGGCGGCGGCCAGCGCGACCCTTCGCTCCATGCCGAGCGAGAGCGAACCGAGCCGCTGGTCGCGCAGTCCCGCGACGCCGACGACCTCCAGCATGGCGTCGGCCCGGGCGGCCGGCACGCCTGCGGCGGCGCAGAGCATCCGCAGCTGGCCGCGCACGGTGCGCGAGGGGTTGCCGGGGAGATCGCCGAGGAGCACGCCGACCTCGCGGCCCGGATGCGGGATCCGGTGCAGGGGGCGCCCGCGGAAGTAGGTGACTCCGCGGCCCGGTTCGAGTTCGAGCATGAGCCGCAGGGCGGTGGTCTTGCCCGATCCGGGCTCGCCGAGCAGTGCGGTCACGCTCCCGGGGCGGGCCTCGAAGGTGAGGTCGTCCACGAGGGGCGGGAGGTTTCGACGGGGGGCGCTGGTGAGTCCGATGGCCTGGAGCATCGCTTCTCTCGCGGGGGGTGAGACCGCTCTGCGGCAGGGTGAATACCGCCAACAAGATAACGCGATATGTCCGATTTGAGGCGAAGCTCGCCCCGAATCGCGCCCGTGTCGGCGCCGAGGCCGTTGTCCACGGGTGCGCGAGGCCGGACACCGGCCGGGATGCCGGCTCGGGTGGCGTCCCGGGGTCGGTGCGGGACGCCTGGTCCTCAGACCTCCGGGCGCAGCATCGGAGGGTTGAGCAGCGTTGCCCCGCCGGCCCGGAACAGTTGGGCGGGACGGCCGCCCTGACGCGTCGTCGTCCCCCCGGCGGGCACCAGGAACCCGGGGGTGCCGGTGACCTTGCGGTGGAAGTTGCGCGGGTCGAGGGCGACTCCCCAGACCGCTTCGTAGACCCGGCGCAGCTCGCCGACGGTGAACTCGGGCGGGCAGAAGGCGGTGGCCAGCGAGGAGTACTCGATCTTCGAGCGGGCCCGCTCGACCCCGTCGGCGAGGATCTGCTCGTGGTCGAAGGCGAGTCCGGCGCCGGACTGGCCGTCCGTGGACAGGAGCTCGTCGACGGGGGCCCAGCGCGCACTGTTGGCATCGCCGCCGGCCCGGGGCGCGGGCAGATCCGGAGCCAGCACCAGATGTGCCACGCTGACCACGCGCATGCGCGGATCCCGCTTCGGATCACCGTAGGTCGCGAGCTGTTCGAGATGCGCCCCGTTGCCCACGTCCGGGGCGGCCGGGTCGTGGGCGCAGAGGCCGGTCTCCTCGGACAGCTCGCGGGCCGCGGCCGCCGACAGGTCCTCGTCCCCGCGCACGAAGCCGCCGGGCAGTGCCCAGCGTCCCTGGAACGGCTGCTCACCCCGTCGGATGACCAGCGCGCAGAGCGCATGGCGCCGCACGGTGAGCACGACCAGGTCGACGGTGACGGCGAAGGGCGGAAAGGCCGACGGGTCGTAGGGCGACATGCCGCGATCATAGTCGTCTGCCTGACGATAAACAGAGCTTTGGAGATCTTCGGACCACGGAACCGGCCACGGAAGCGGAAGCCCGGGCCCGATCCGGCCGGATCGGCGGGGTGCCCCCTGTCCTCATCCCCGCCGCCGCTACCCGCCCAGTTGCAGCGCATCGGCGGCCTCCTCCACCATGCCCAGGCCCAGCCGGCTGATCCGGACGGCGAAGGGTTCCCCCGAAACCCGCAGTCCCGAGAGGCGGAGCCCACCGAGCGGAGCGCCGGGGAGCGGCACGAGCGCTACCGTGCCGGCGGGGGCGTCCGGGCGGATCCCGGCCAGTGCGGTCAGTACGTGGATCCCGGCGGCAGCCGCGACCGCCGCCGGCCGGCAGGCCGCCGGATGCGGAAGCGGAGCGCTGCCCGCGGTGCGCTGCTCGGCGGCGTACATCTCCGGGAGGCGGTACCCGAAGCCCTCCGCCGCATCCAGCAGGCCCCGCAGCAGCCCCGTGGCCTCCTTCTCGAAGCCCGCCTGGGCCAGGCCTGCCACCGCGACCGCGGTCTCGTACGGCCGTACCGCGCCCGAGCGGTACCCGAACGGGTTGTGCCCCGGCTCGCGGACCGCCATGCTCCGCAGCCCCCACCCGGAATCCATGGCGGGGGCTCCGAGCAGCCGTGCCAGCTGCTCGGTACGGACCCGGTCGAGCAGCCCCCGCGCGAGCCGGCCGCCGCCGAGCAGCCCGGTGTCCAGCAGGTGGGCGGCGGCCCCCGTCAGCCGGGGCAGGGGCCGCCCGTCGGGATGCAGGGCCGCCGCGGGCCGGCCCCCGTCGGGGCCGTCGACCCAGAACCGGGCTGCGAACCGCTCCCGCAGCTCGGCGGCCCGGTCCCGCCACTCCTCGGCTCCGGGCCGACCGCACCCGGCGAGCAGGTCGGCCCCGAGGAGCGCGGCGCGATGGGCGTGGGCCTGGGTTTCACAGCGCCGGGGTCCCGGATCGGGATCGGCCAGGAAGCCGTCCTCCCCAAAGGCGCCCCGGATCCACTCCAGGCACCGCTCGGCGGCGGGGAGCAGCCCAGCCACCTCCGCCTCGGGCATCCCCCAGCGCCGGGCTTCGGCGAGGACCGCGGGGAAGGCGAGCGTCGCCTCGGTCCCGGTGCATCCCGGGGGCAGTTGCGGCCCGGCCCCGCGGAGCGGTCCCGGGATCTTCCCCGCGTCGGCGCCCCGGCCCGCGCTCTGGGTCCGGGCCAGGATGCGCAGGGTGGCTGCGGCCAGTCCGGTGCCGAGCGGGAGCGCCATGCGGGCGGCCCACAGGGATTCCGCCGGAGCCAGTCCGAGCCGCCACGGCACTCCGGCCGCCGCATAGCTGTCGGCCGGTTCCTTCGGGTCCCTGAGCAGCAGTGCACCCAAGTCCTGCACGCTCGTGCGCAGCCACGCCTCGGCCCGCGGGTCGTCTCCCTCCGCGCGGGCGTCGTCGGACAGCGGATTGGCCACCTGTCCGGCGGGGGCGCGGGCTCCTCGGTCCCGGGTGGTCCGCAGCTCGATGGTCCGGGATTCGCCGGGGCGCAGTTCGAGCTGCCAGCGCAGCAGCCCGGCCGAGGCCAGCGCGTCGTCCGGCGGCGGCTCGGCCGCGGTGACGGCCTGGGCCTCGCCGCTGGTCCAGCGCAGTCCGGCGGCGTGCACCGCGGCGGGCAGCTCCGGCCCGGCCCGGCCGGCGGCCACCTCTGCCAGCTCGGCCAGGTCGGTGCCGAGCGAGACCTCCACCGGGATCCGCAGGGAACGGCCGGTGAAGCTGCGCAGGGTGATCCGCTCGGTGCCGTCGGCGTGCCGGACCCGCTCGACTCCGACATCGGGATCGGGGCCGGGCTCCGCTCCGGTCCGCACGGTCGCGGTGAAGGAGGCCCGGTCGGCGCCGAGGCTGCGGGCCTGGACCGCGACCGGGTCCCGGCCGCCGACGCGCAGCACGCAGCGGGACAGCAGCCGGAGGCCGGCGCGGTAGATCCCGTCCACCCCCCGCCCGGTGAGCTGGCCGTGCTCGGGCGAGATGACCAGGCACGGCGCGGCGACGCAGATGACGGCACCGTGCACGGGCGGCAGGTCGGCCCTGCCGACGGGGGCTAGGCCGGAGGGGGCAACGCGTGCGGGGGGTACGGGGTGGGACATGGGTCGCCTTGTCTGCGCTCCGGGTGGATCGGCTGGGCGGCGGCGCGGCCGGGTCCCCACCACCCCCCAGCGCAACGCCCCCGCCCCCGCCCGGGTCACGGGCCCCGGCGGGGGCTGCGCCCGGCGGAGCACCGGCCTTCGCGGGGGCCGCCGCCGCAGGACGGCTCGCGCCGCTTCCCGCAGACACCCCCGGAGCACGGACGCACAGCCTTCGCCCCGTCCGCGCCCCCCGCCGGCGAAGGCGCCTCCCTCCCGGCCCCGGTCCCGGTCCCGGCCCTGAGCCATGCCGCTGCCCCTGCCCCTGCCCGCGCGCCCGGCCCCTCCCCTTCCGCGTCCGCGGTTCACTGCTCGCTCCCCGCGGTGCTGCCGGACCCGCGGCGGCTGCTCGCCTTCCCCGGGCGGCCGGGCGGCCTGGTGGCGGCTCCCGCCCGCCGCGCTCCTGCCGGCAGGCGCCCCCGGCGCGGCTCCCGTCGCCGCCGCTCCTCCCGGAGGCACTCGCGCAGCCCCTCCGGGTCGATCCCCTCGTTGCAGGCGTGGTGGAGCAGCTGCGCGAAGCGGTACCCGTCGTCCGCCCGCAGGGCCAGTCCCAGGGCGATCCTGGCCGTCGGCTCGTCCCCGGTGGACCAGGAGACCCAGCCCGCCAGGGTGAGGGGAGCCGCCGCGTGCTCCTCGTAGGCCCCGACGCAGCGCCGGGACAGGGCCCGCCACAGCCGCAGGGCGGGTGCCGCCTCCTCGCCCTCCATCCACTCGGCGGCGATATCGCGGATCTCCCGGTCCTGGAGCCCGAGGATCAACGAGGCGGCCTCGTCGTGGCCCAGTAGCGCGTCGTCCCAGGCATCGGCCCCGGAGCCGCCTTCGGCAGGCGGGGCGAGGGTCATGCGCTGGATCAGCGCGCGGGCGAGCAGGACGGTCTCGGCCCCCACCTCCTCACGGGTGGCCCCGTCGAGGATCTTCGGCACCAGCGCGACGGCCGCACGGTCCAGGGCGCCTTCCATCTCGCGGGCCACCGTCCCGCGCAGTGGTGTCAGCCTGTGCTCGATCTCCCGGAGGGAGCCGCGTACCTGGAGTCCGGCGAACGTGGCCGCGGCGGCCATCACGGAAGTTCCGGGTGCGGCCAGAGCACTGCCCTCGGCGGGGCAGCACCGCTCGTCCGGGCAGCAGTAGGACCAGTACCGCCCGGCGGAGAGGCACAGGGCCTCCAGTACGGGCACGTCCAGGGCCCCGCAGGCCAGCCGGATCCGCTGGGCGAGCGGCCGCAGCCTGGTCATCACCCGCTGCGCGCTGTCGCCGTGGTGCGGGTCCTGGCAGAGGAAGACGATGATGCCGTCGGGCCGGGCTCCGCGCCGCACGCTGCCGCGGATCAGGCAGTCGGCGACCTGCCGGGCGGTGTCCTCCCATTCCTCGGGAGCCGCGGGGATGCCCACCCGGAGCCGGCCGCCGAAGCGGCCGGCCTCCCCGTGGACCGCGACCATGACGAGGGAGTCGCTCGGGTGGAAGCCGAGCATGTAGGGCAGCGCGTCGGCCAGTTCGGCCGGACTGCGCAGGGTGATCCGGGACGCGTCCACGCCTCCGGACGGGTTGGTGGACGAGGGGTCGGACGGTGTGTGTGGCGCTTCGTGATTGTTCGTCATGTCACGAAGGTCCCGTGTCCGGGCGAATCCGGAAACCCCTGTGGATAACGCCCGAACCGACGCCCACCCCGCCCCGAGCAGCCCCGAGCAGCGCCAACCAGCACCGATCAGCCCCGACCAGACCAGACCAGACAGCAGCAGCAGCAGCAGCAGCACGGACTACCGCATCAACGGACTGCGCACCCATCCGGCCACGACTACGACTACGACTACGACTACGGCCACGGCCACCGGGCCGGGACAGGTGCCTTCACCCCGCCAGGGCCAGGGTCAGGGGAAGCACCTGGTCGGCTCCGCTCTGGCGCAGGAGGCGTGCTCCCACGGCCAGGGTCCAGCCGGAGTCGGCGTAGTCGTCGACGAGCAGGACCGGTCCCGGGGTGGCGGCCAGGGCGGCGGCGAGTTCCTCGGGCACGGCGAACGAGGCGGCCAGGGCGCGCAGCCGCTGGGCGGAGTTGCTGCGGTGTGCGCCGTACTCGCCCGCCTGCGCGGTGTAGGCGAGGCTCCCCAGCAGCGGGAGCCGGCCGACCCGGGCCAGGCCCTCGGCGAGCGAGCCCACCAGCTGGGGGCGGGAGCGGGAGGGCATGGCCACGATCCCCACGGGCCGGGCCATCGCGCCGCCGGCCCACCCACCCGGCGAACGGGCCCAGTCGGCCACCACGGTCACCACGGCCGCCAGGACGTCGTCCGGAACGGGCCCGTCCGCGGCCCGCTCCGACAGGAGCGGGCGCAGGCGGTTGCCCCACCCGATGTCCGACAGCCGCCCCAGCGCGCGTCCGGTGGCAGCCTGCTGCCCTGCGGGGATGCGGCCCTTGAGATCGACGCCGACCGCGGGCATGCCCGAGGGCCACATCCGGCGGGGCTCGACCTCGACCCCCGGGCGGTCCAGCTCACCGGTCGCCGTATCGAGGGCCCCGTGGGACACGGCGGGGTCGAGCCAGGGCCCGGCGCAGGTGTCGCAGCGGCCGCACGGGGTCGCCTTCTCGTCGTCGAGCTGGCGCTGCAGGAACTCCATCCGGCACCCCGTGGTCGCCACGTAGTCCCGCATGGCCTGCTGCTCGGCCTGCCGCTGCGCCGCCACCCACTCGTACCGCTGCGCGTCGTACGCCCACGGCTGTCCGGTGGAGGTCCAGCCCCCCTTCACGCGCTTGACCGCACCGTCCACGTCCAGGACCTTGAGCATCGTCTCCAGCCGCGAACGCCGAAGATCCACCAAGGGCTCCAGCGCGGGCAGCGACAACGGCCGACCGGCCTGTTCCAGTACGTCCAGGGTCCGCCGGACCTGCTCCTCGGGCGGGAATCCCACCGAGGCGAAGTACGCCCAGATCGCCTCGTCCTCCTTGCCCGGCAGCAGCAGCACGTCGGCGTGGTCCACGCCGCGCCCCGCACGACCCACCTGCTGGTAGTAGGCGATGGGGGACGAGGGAGAGCCCAGGTGCACCACGAACCCCAGGTCCGGCTTGTCGAAGCCCATCCCCAGTGCGGAGGTCGCCACCAGCGCCTTCACCCGGTTCGCGAGCAGGTCCTCCTCGGCCTGCAGCCGGTCCGCGTTCTCCGTCTTGCCCGTGTAGGAGGCCACCGGATAGCCGCGCTGCCGCAGGAACGCCGCGACCTCCTCCGCGGCGGCCACCGTCAGCGTGTAGATGATCCCCGAGCCCTGCAGGTCCCCCAGCCGCTCCCCCAGCCACGCCAGCCGGTGCGCCGCGTTGGGCAGCTCCAGGACGCCAAGCCGCAGGCTCTCCCGGTCCAGCGCGCCGCGCAGGACCAGCGCGCCCCCGCCTCCCGTGCCCAGCTGATCGGCCACATCGGCCGTGACCCGCGCGTTGGCCGTCGCGGTGGTGGCGAGCACGGGCACGCCGGGTGCGAGCTCGGCGAGCATGGTGCGCAGCCTGCGGTAGTCGGGGCGGAAGTCATGGCCCCAGTCGGAGATGCAGTGTGCCTCGTCGACCACGAGCAGGCCGGTCGTGGCCGCGAGCTTGGGCAGCACCTGCTCGCGGAAGTCCACCGAGTTCAGGCGCTCCGGACTCACGAGGAGGACGTCGGTCTCGCCCCGCTCGACCTCCCCGTAGATCGTCTCCCACTCCTCCGGGTTGGCCGAGTTGATCGTCCGCGCCTGGATCCCGGCCCGGGCCGCCGCGTCGACCTGGTTGCGCATCAGCGCGAGGAGCGGCGAGATGATCACCGTCGGGCCCGCGCCGCGACGGCGCAGCAGGGCCGTGGCCACGAAGTACACCGCGGACTTGCCCCACCCCGTGCGCTGCACCACCAGCGCGCGCCGGCGCTCCTCCACCAGGGCCGACACCGCCTGCCACTGGTCCTCCCGCAGCCGCGCCGAACCCCCCGGGGCGCCGACCAGCTCGGCGAGGATGGCATCTGCTTCAGCGCGGAGCTCCAGGTTGTCCATGCCCCCATGCAACCCGATGCCTAGGACAATCGGCCAATTCACCCAGCGTGACGTCCGATCCCCGGGCCGTGCGCCTCGGCGCGCGACCACTGCTCCGACGCCGGACAGCCGCCAAAGAGCCGTATCCCCTGGTACCGGCACTCAGCCTGGACCGAATGAGTCATCTTCGGCGTGGCGGGGCAAGGATATGAACGGCATACCGGCGAATTCCGGTCGGCGGCTCCAATTGCTCGTTGCCGCATGCTCACGGGCCACGCGAGAATTGTCTTGCTCCCGCTCGGCTCGCCGGCGCACTCCTGGGCCGTGCCGCGGCGCGCCCGCACTCCAGCTGTGCCCGTTCACGGGCGTATACCCGAAGGGAGGACCGTGACCTTCGGATTCGCCCCGCCCTCGACCACGTCCCTGACCATGGCCACCGGCGGCGCCAGCCGTCACGGCAGGCTGCTGGAGCCCTCCCAGTGGACGGCGTCGGGCGTCCCCCTGCTGCGCAATCCGCGCGAGGTCGTCAGCGGACTGCACTCACGGCACAGCCCCGTCCCGTCCACGGCGGTGATCGCCGTGCTCGGGCCCGAGGAGCGGCTCGTGGCCAGCGCCTCCTTCGTTCAGCGCTCCACCGCGGCCGACGGCTGGGAGTACCGCAACGCGCTGCTGTCCCGGCTGCGCCGGGTCCTTCCGCACGACCTGCGGCGGCGGACCCCGGTACGGACCGCCGTGCTGCTGTTCTGCCGCGACGGCGACGAGCGCTGGACCGAGGAGGACGGCGCCTGGATGTGGGGGCTGCGGGACGCCTGCACCCTGCACGGGCTGCGCTGCGGCGCGTACATCACGCTGACCCGGGGCGGCTGGCAGGTGCTGGGCGAAGGCCGCGGCGGCCGGAGCCCCAGCTCGGACTCCCGGCCCGAGCGGCTCGGCGACACGTCGTCCGAGTTCGCCCCGCTGGCCCTGCGCAGCGGCGGCGGAGCCACGGAGGCCATGCGCCGCACCGCTGCACGCTGAGGCCCTGCGCCGCACTGCTGCGCGCTGAGCCCCTGTTGCTGCACGCCGAACCCCTGCCACCACGCGCGGAGCGCGCAGGGCCACGTACCCGGGGACGGCCGACGCCCAACGGCCGTACACCCGGAAACGGGCGTACGGCTGGTCAGGCCTCGGACTTCGGCAGGGCCGGCCACCGGCCCGCCCCGCCCCTCGACCGTGCGGAGGTACAGGGCGTCAGACGCCCGCACCCAGCACGGAGTTGATCTGCTGCGGCTCGCCGCACACGATCAGGAGCGCACCGGCTCGCGCGAGCGCGACCGGCAGGGCCGCGGCAGCCGCGTCGACCGGTCCGCCGTTGGCCGCGAAGACCACCACGGGACGGCCGGCAGCGCGCTGCACCTGCGCCGCGTCCGCGTAGAAGACGTCGTCCCGGGCGTCGTGCAGGGCCCAGTAGGCGGCCTCGCCGAAGGACAGCTCGTGCGCGGCCCACGGGTGCGGGTCGCCGGTGGTGAGCACCAGGATGTCGCCGGGCGCGCGCCCGGTGTCGAGCAGCAGGTCCACAGCCTCTTCGGCCGCGTCCAGCGCGCCCTCGGCGGAGGCCGGGATCAGCTGGACCTGCGGCACGGATGCCGAGACGGAGGGGGTGGTGGGGGTTGCCGGAACGCGGGCGGCCTGCGGTTTCCGCGGCGCGGGCGGCGCGGGCCTGGGGGCGGGACGGGGACCGGGTACGGGGCGGGGGGTCTGCGCGCTGCGGCTCGCGGCCGGCGTGACGCGGGGACCCTGGGCACTCTCGTGAATCTGAGGCTCCTCGGGGGCGGGGGTGAGAGGCATGAGCTGATATCTATCAAACATCGGTGCGAAACGTACCGGTTGGTGGCACGTGCGTGCGATCAGAAATCGAAGCCGAGTTGGCCTCCGTTTTCCAGCTCCATCGATTCCTCGCTGCGGCGCACCTTCTTGAGGTGGCTCCAGCGGGGCAGCGCGTCGAGGTAGGACCAGGAGAGCCGGTGGTACGCGGTCGGCCCCTGCTCCTCCAGTGCCGCCCGGTGTACCGGCGAGGGATATCCGGCGTTGGCGGCGAAGGCGAAGTGCTCGATTCCGTCGCCCCGTTCACCGATTTCGGCCATCATCCGGTCGCGCCGGACCTTGGCGATCACCGAGGCCGCGGCGACGGCGACGCAGGACTGGTCGCCCTTGATCACCGTCCGGACCTGCCAGGGCGCACCGAGGTAGTCGTGCTTGCCGTCGAGTATCACCGCGTCGGGCCGCACGGGCAGCGCCTCCAGGGCGCGCACCGCGGCGAGGCGCAGGGCGGCGGTCATCCCGAGTTCGTCGATCTCCTCGGGGGACGAGTGGCCCAGGGCGTAGGCCGTGACCCAGCCCTCCAAGACGCCGACGAGCGCGTCACGGCGCTTGGGGGAGAGCAGTTTGGAGTCGGTGAGTCCAGCGGGCGGTCGGCGCAGACCGGTGATCGCCGCGCAGACGGTGACGGGACCGGCCCAGGCCCCTCGTCCGACTTCGTCGACCCCGGCGATGACCTTGGCGCCGGTGGTCGCTCTGAGGGAGCGTTCGACGGTGTGAGTGGGTGCTTCGTACGGCATGGCGCCAGCAAGGTTACGCCGCCCCGGGCCGCCTGCACACCCCGCCCCCTCCCCATCGCGCCGCCGCCCCCTTACCGCCGCACCCCGGCCACCTCCGCGCCGCGCCACCCACCCCGCCCCGTCTCACACCCTGAGCAGCGGCACCATCACCCCGTCGTTCATCTCGGCGGATTCAGCGTCTGCCGATTCGCTCTCGCACACCTTTGAGCGCCCCACAGTCAGTGCCGGAACGACCTCGGCAAGAAGCGGACCGATTCCGTCCGATCGGACGCCTCCGAGGCGATTCCACGGCGCACCACCTCTCCGGCCGGCAGGTGCACCGGTTCACACAGCCCGGCCTGGACCGGGTCACGGAACCGCTCCGCACGCGTTCGATCGCACTCGCGAATCCCCGTTCACTCGGCGCTCCAACATGGCGTCGAGAATCGCCCGTTCGGGTTCAAGTCGGCGCCGGCGTCGCCCTGGACCGGCGCCGCTCCCTTCCGCGCCGGGCCGGACCGGGCTCACGTACGCGACCCGGCTCCACCGCTCTCGACGCGGTTCTAGTACTCGACCCGGCTCCTGAAGGCCCCCAAGCTCTTGCACTGCTCGTACGACGCACTCGCCCCGCGCTCGTCGAGGATCTCCCGGGCCCGGCGCTCCCCCAGGCTCGTCGCGTACCAGGGCGTCCTGCCCGCCTCCGCCAGCTCCCTGGCGATCCCGCGCAGGGCGCAGGACCGCTGGGGCTCGGGCAGCCGGTCCAGGGCGGGTACGGCGTCCGCGGACAGGGACTGGAAGTAGGCCAGGTCGATCTTGCCGTCCTGTTCGTACCGCGTGACGTTGCCCTCCGCGATCACCCCGTCCGGGGACATCAGTCCGAAGGCCAGTACGGCCGCCACGGCGCTCCCCGCGACCGCGCGCGGCAGCCAGCGCGCGCCGAACAGCCCGCCGGCCATGATCAGTACGATGACCAGCCCGAGCCACAGCTCCACACCGGCGACCGACAGGCGCAGCCTGGTCAGGCCGTACGCGTCCACGTACAGGTCCATGCGGCGCAGCGCCGAGGCGACGACCACGAGGGTCAGCACGCAGAGCGTGCCGAGCACGGCGCGCACGAGCCGCCGGTCGCCGGCCCCGTCGCGCGGGGCCCAGCGCAGGGCCAGCGCGATGACGGCGAGGGTGAGCAGGGTGGCCCAGAGCAGCTGCCAGAATCCCTGGCGCGCGTACTCGGCGTAGGTCAGGCCGGTGGACTCCAGGACCTTGCGGTAGCCGCCGAAGAGGACGGCGAGCTGAACGGCGTTGAAGGCGGCGAAGAGCAGGTTCAGCACGATGAGCGGAAGGGCCCACTCCACCCGGGAGCGCGCCTTCCCCGGGCGCACCGCGATGCGGTCCCAGCGGGAGGGGGCGGCGGCCGCGCGGGCAACGGCGATCGCGACGACGAGGCCCCCGGCGAAGAGCAGGAAGCGGACCGGGCCGCCCATGCCGCTGATGTCGGGGGTCAGCCCGCTCAGCAGGTCCGCGAACGCGGCGTCCGCTGAGGCGAACAGGGTGCCGAAGAGCGCCAGCAGGACCACCGCCACCACGACGGCCTTCGCCACCGGGAGCCAGCGCTCCCGGCGCCCCTCACCGCGCGAGCGCAGGCCGCTCCAGACCCAGCGCACCCCGAGGACCGCGGAATCCAGGAGGCCGACCGGGCCGAGCAGGATGCCGGGCCAGCTGCGGCTGCCGTGCAGGGCCAGGGCGCCCGTCAGGAGGGCCGCGAGCAGGGCCGTCACAGCGGGCCAGGCGGAGGCGCGCAGGGCGGGCACGGCGAGCAGCGCGAGGCAGCCGAGCGCCCAGAGCGCGGTCCACGGGCGCAGCCTGCGGCCGGCCGCACGGGCGGCCGCGTAGGCGGCGAGCAGCGCGGGTACGACCGCGAGCAGCAGGCCCGGGCCCAGCCCCTCGCCGAGGAGCAGGGAAGCGGCGACACCGGAGGCGAGTACGGCCCCCAGCACGACGGCCGGTACGGGTCCGACGGCGGCCGGGCGCGCGGCCTCGGCCCAGGCGAGCGGGGCGATCGACCAGGCGCCGGAGGAGGCGCGCTCCTTGCGCAACTGGTGGGTCCGCCAGACCTTGGGGTCCCAACCGGGCGGCGGCGCGGGCGGCGCGGGCGCCGGCGGCGCCAGGGGCGCGGACCCTGCGTCGGCCCCCGCGCCCGCGGTCCTCGCGGCGTCCGCCGTCTCGGCATCCGCCGTCTCGGCGTTCTCCGCACCGGCGTTCTCTGCTGACATCGGGTTCCCCTCCCCTGTCGGCCACCCCGGCCATCGGGCGGGGGTGGCGAAGCCGACAGAGTAGGCCGGTCATATGCAGTTTTGAACAGGCTCAAAAGACGCCTGTGGCAGGACCGTGACAAACGGCTACCCGGCCGCCTCCGGCAGCCAGGCCGGCAGCGCCTCGGTCCGGGCCAGCCAGGCCTGCGGCAGCACCGCGTCCCCGCGCGCGCCCAGCACTCCGCCGACGATCGCGCAGGTGGTGTCCACGTCTCCGCCCACCTGGGCCGTGGTCCAGAAGGCCCGCTCGTAGTCGTCCAGGCACCGCGCCGCCGACCACAGGGCGAACGGCACCGTGTCGTGGGCGCTGGTGCGCCGCCCGCAGCCCAGTACGGCGGCGACGGTGGTCGCGTCGCCGTAGTCGAGCATGTCGCGCGCCCGCCGCACCCCGGCGCCCACCGCGCTCCGCGGGACCAGCGCGATCACGCCGTCCAGCAGGTCGGCCGCCTTCGGCGGCCCGGCCGGATCGGCCGCCAGCGCGGCCGCGGCGGCCACGGCCATCGCGCCGCACACCGCTTCGCGGTGCTGGTGGGTGGTGTAGGCGGAGATCTCCGCCTGGTGGGTGGCCTGCTCCGGGTCGTCGGCGTACCAGGCACCCAGCGGGGCGACCCGCATGGCCGCGCCGTTGCCCCAGGAGCCCTGCCCGTTGAAGAGTTCCGCGGCGAGCGTGCGCCAGTCCGCGCCCTCGCGGACCAGGCGCAGCATCCGGTTCACGGCGGGCCCGTAGCCGCGGTCGAAGTCGTGGTGGTGGGCGAAGGAGGCGGCGAGCGCGTCCTGGTCCACCCGGCCGTGCGCGGCGAGCACGGCCACCACCGAGCAGGCCATCTCGGTGTCGTCGGTCCACTGCCACGGATCGCTGCCGGCGGGCAGCTCGCGCCGCTTGAGCAGCGGGTAGTTCACGGGGACGAAGTACTGGGAACCCAGTGCGTCGCCCAGGGCCAGCCCGCGGAGGCTGGCCATGGCGCGTGCGTAGCGCCCTTCGGGAGAGGAGTCAGCGGTCATCGCGCGTCACTCTAGCCGTCCAGGTCATAAGGCTCGGGTGTGGTCCACCGCTCAAACGGGCGGTCCATCCGGTACCGGCCGTCGGAACCCAGCAGGAGCACCCTGTATTCGCCGTTGCCCGGGTTGGAGAGGGCCTCGAACTCGGCCACGGACCAGTGGAACCAGCGCATGCAGAACAGCCTCATCGTCAGGCCGTGCGTCACGAGCAGCACGTTCTCCGGATGGTCCGGGGCCTCGAAGCTGCGGTAGAGGCTCTCCAGGAAGGCCCCGACCCGGTCGTACACGTCCGCGCCCGACTCCCCCTGCGCGAAGCGGTAGAAGAAGTGCCCGTACGCGTCCCGGTAGGCCTTCTGCAGTCGTACGTCCTCCCGTTCCTGCCAGTTCCCCCAGTCCTGTTCGCGCAGCCTCGGCTCCTCGCGCATCCGCACGCGCGTCGGGTCCAGGCGCAGCTCACGGAAGGTCTGCAGGGTCCGGCGGTACGGGGAGACGTACGCGCTGACGTGCTCGTCCCCGAAGAGCTCTCGCAGGCGTCCGCCGGCCTCCGCGGCCTGCTCGCGCCCGGTGCGGGTCAGCCGGAGGGCGTGGTCGGGCTCCCTCTCGTACACCGTGTCATCGGCATTGCCCTCCGATTCCCCGTGCCGGACAAGGACGATGCGCCGTGGTCGTACCATCCCACGACCCTATTCGGCCATCGGCGGGCGCGCGGACCGGGCTCGCCGTACGGCCCCGGTGGCCGCCCCGCGGTCAGCTCTCCGCAGGGGCCGCACACGGCGTACGGTCAGACGGTCCAGGAGGGTTCGAGGTCGACGACGTCCCCGGTGAGGGCCTCCACGTCGGCCTGGATCTGGGCGCGCAGCGACAGCCTCTCGACGCGCTCCTGCCGGTACTTGCCGTGTTCCGCCGCCGCGTGCCACATCGACAGCACCAGGAACTCGCGACCCGGAGCCTCGCCGAAGAGGCCCCGGACCATGCCGGGCGAGCCCGCCATGGCCGGGTTCCAGACCTTCTCCTGCATGAGCGCGAAATGGTCCACGCGCCCCTCCCGCACCCTGGTGTGCGCGACCCTGACGACGTCGGCGTCGGTGAACCGCGGCTCGAAGCCGGTCTTCACGTCGAAGCGGTGGTCGAAGAGCGTGACCCGCGCGTCGGTGTAGGTGCCGTTCTGCGAAGCGGCCAGCCGGTCGTGCGAGCGGGCCATGAAGGAGTCGTAGAAGGAGCGGCTCTCCCAGAAGGTGAAGACGTGCGCCACCCCCTGCCGGCCCCGGCTCCAGCCGCCGCCCTGCCCCCGGAATCCCGGCTCCCCCGGCAGTCCCGCCCATTTGCGCTGCCCGCGCTCGAACCCGCGTCGGTCCGTCACCGTGCAGCGAATCCACTTGACCAGCACTGCGCCATCGTACGGTCCCGGCGGGGCCCGGGTCAGTCCTCGGCGCGGTACATCCGAAGGAGTTCATCCGCATCCCGCTCGGACAGCCGAAGCCCGAACTCCCGGCCGAGCAGGGCGAGCAGCTCCTCGGCCGGCACGTCTCGCCGCTCGACCCGCCCGTCGGGGAACAGCCGGGACAGCTCCCGCCCTACGAGGGCCTTGCGCTCAAAGTCGCCCTGCCGCTGGACGACGACCCGGCCGACGAAGGAGGAGCGGGGGTGCGAGGAGCTGTAGTGGTTCAGCACCACGTAGTCGACGGGGTGGTAGGGCTGCGGGGTGAAGGCGTACAGGTCGCGCCAGGCGCCCTCGCGGCGTGCGCCGAGCGCGAGGACCCCCTCCGATTCCTCCCGGACGCGGAACGCCCATTCCCCCTGCCGCACTTCGGCGCCGGGGCTCGTCAGCGGCACGGGCTCGCGCGGTCCCTGCCAGCCGAACCCGGCGTCGCAGAGCCAGGGCTCCCCGTCCACGGTGACGACGAGGACGGCGTGCGTCACCGCGGTCAGGGCGTCCCCCCGAGTGCGGTTGCGGGCGCCGCGTCCGGAGACCTCGAAGCCGATCCGCTGCAGGGCGGCGGCCAGCAGGGTGTTCTGCTCGTAGCAGTAGCCGCCGCGGCGCTCGTGCACGAGCTTGTCCTCGACCGTCTTGACGTCCAGCCCGACGGGGCGGCCGAACAGCACGTCCAGGCTCTCGAAGGTGATCGCACCGGTGTGGGCCCGGTGTACTGCCTTCAACGTCGCGAGGTCCGCCCGGAGTTCCCCGCTGTCCCAGCCGATCCTCGCCAGGTAGGCGTCCAGGTCCAGCTCTTCACCGCTCCACATGGCTTCCCCGTTCTGCGCATCACGAATTCGCGGGGCGTTCCCCGGCCCCGCCTCACACCATCATCACCGTGACCGGCCGGTGGCCGGAATTCCGCGGGTACCCGCCCACGGTGGACGCCTTCCCCAGCGACGCACGAAGCGGGGACCGGCACCCGGCCGGTCCCCGCTCCTTCGACTGCTCGGCTACTCCCGCTGCTCGGCTACTCGGCTACTCGACCCGATCGGCGGTCAGGCGCGGCAGCGCAGCATCTCCAGCGGGGGGTTGGCGTAGAGGTCCGCCCAGTGGTCCGCACCGAACTCGCGCAGGCCCGCCTCCGACACCTCCAGCGGGACCCAGGTCAGCTCGCTGAACCCGGCCGCCTCCAGGCACTTCTCGTAGACCTCGCGGCGCGGGCGGTTGGCGACGAAGGAGACCGGCGGGTCGAGCAGCGCCGTGGTCCGGACCCTCGGTCCGGTCTCGCCCTCTTCGCCGGTGAGCACGCTGCGGAAGCCGTACTTCTCCGGTGTCGGCCCGTCGAAGCGGTAGTCGGGCGACTGGTTGAGCAGGAACAGCTCGGCGCCGGGCTTCAGGCTCCGGTGGATGTTGCGGCACATCAGCTCGGTGGTGGCGGTGTCCGGCGCGTAGTTGAGCAGCTGGACCGCGAGACCGATGTCGAAGCGCTGCTCGAAGGGCCGCAGTTCGGACGCGTCGCCCACCTCGTAGCGCACACCCAGCGGATTCTGCTCCTCCAGCTTCTGCGCGACGGCGACCATCTCGCCGGAGATGTCGATGCCGATCACGTCCGCGGCACCGCGCCGCTTGAACTCGCGGCTGTAGAAACCGGTGCCGGAAGCCAGGTCGAGGACCGACTTGCCGCTCACGTCCCCGACCAGGGCCAGGAAGCCGGGCACCACCACGTACTGCTCCAGGGGCAGGGCCTTGAATCCCTCGTACGCCTCGCCGATCTCGTCATACTGCTGTGCACTCATCGTGTTCTCCCCCGTGGTTCGTCGCGTTCATGGCCTCGGCCCCCGTTCCCGGGATGCGCCGCGACCCCGACGGGCAGTCTTCCCGCACCCCGGCGGACCGCCGTACTGGCAGAACCCACAAAGATCATTGCCGCGCACAGGGCACAGACACGACGAAGGGGACCGGCCTGAGGCCGGTCCCCTTCGTGAAACTGCTGGTCAGCTACCTGCGCGGGCTACGCCGGACAGTGCGTCCGGCGCGCTCCCGCCCGATGTCAGCTGCAGCCGCTGGTGGAGCCGCAGCCCTCGCAGATGTAGCAGGAGCCGGCGCGCTGCATCTTCGTACCGCAGGAGAAGCAGAGCGGGGCGTCGGCGGAGACACCGAGCTGCATCTCGACCAGTTCGGCGTTGGAGTGCGCCGTCTTGGGGGCCGGGACCGGGACGACCGCGACCGGCTTGACGGCCGGAACGGTCTGGACCGCGGCGAGCGGGGCCGCCTGGGTCAGGGACTCCGTGTCGAGCTCCTCGTCGAGGGGCTCGTAGGAACCGGTGTCCAGGTGGCGCTGACGCTCCTCGGCGGAGTGGATGCCGAGGGCCGAGCGGGTCTCGAAGGGCAGGAAGTCGAGCGCCACACGACGGAAGATGTAGTCGACGATCGACTGCGCCATCCGCACGTCCGGGTCGTCCGTCATACCGGCCGGCTCGAAGCGCATGTTCGTGAACTTCGCGACGTACGTCTCCAGCGGGACGCCGTACTGCAGACCGACCGAGACGGCGATCGAGAAGGCGTCCATCATGCCCGCGAGGGTCGAACCCTGCTTGGACATCTTCAGGAAGACCTCGCCGAGACCGTCGTCCGGGTAGGAGTTCGCGGTCATGTAGCCCTCGGCGCCACCGACCGTGAAGGAGGTGGTGATCCCCGGGCGGCCCTTCGGGAGGCGCTTGCGGACCGGGCGGTACTCGATGACCTTCTCGACGGCCGTCCGGATGGTGTCCTCCGCCTTGGCGGTGACCTCCTCCTTCTCCTCTTCCTTCTTCTTCGCGGAGAGGGGCTGGCCGACCTTGCAGTTGTCGCGGTAGATCGCGAGCGCCTTGACGCCCAGCTTCCACGCCTCGAAGTAGATCTCCTCGATCTCCTCGACGGTCGCCGTCTCCGGCATGTTGACCGTCTTCGAGATCGCGCCGGAGATCCAGGGCTGGATCGCGGCCATCATGCGCACGTGGCCCATCGCGGAGATGGAACGCTCGCCCATCGCGCAGTCGAAGACCGAGTAGTGCTCCTGCTTCAGGCCCGGGGCGTCGACGACCACGCCGTGCTCGGCGATGTGGGCGACGATCGCCTCGATCTGCTCTTCCTGGTAGCCCATGCGGCGCAGGGCCTGCGGAACGGTGCCGTTGACGATCTGCATCGAGCCGCCGCCGACGAGCTTCTTGAACTTGACCAGGGCCAGGTCCGGCTCGACACCGGTGGTGTCACAGGACATCGCGAGACCGATGGTGCCGGTCGGCGCGAGGACGGAGGCCTGCGAGTTGCGGAAGCCGTTCTTCTCGCCGAGGCGGACAACGTCCTGCCAGGCCTCGGTGGCCGCGGCCCAGATGATGTTGTCCAGGTCCTCGGTGCGCGGCGCGACGGCGTTGGCGTCGGCGTGCTGCTTCATGACGCGCTTGTGCGACTCGGCGTTGCGGGCGTAGCCGTCGTACGGGCCGACGATCGCGGCCAGCTCGGCGGAGCGCTTGTACGCGGTACCGGTCATCAGCGAGGTGATCGACGCGGCGAGGGTGCGGCCGCCGTCGGAGTCGTACGCGTGGCCGGTGGCCATCAGCAGGGCGCCGAGGTTGGCGTAGCCGATGCCCAGCTGGCGGAAGGCGCGGGTATTCTCGCCGATCTTCTGCGTCGGGAAGTCCGCGAAGCAGATGGAGATGTCCATCGCGGTGATGACCAGCTCGACGACCTTGGAGAAGCGCTCGGCGTCGAAGGACTGGTTGCCCTTGCCGTCGTCGTCGAGGAACTTCATCAGGTTCAGCGAGGCGAGGTTGCAGGACGTGTTGTCCAGGTGCATGTACTCGCTGCACGGGTTGGACGCGGTGATGCGGCCGGACTCGGGGCAGGTGTGCCAGTTGTTGATCACACCGTCGTACTGGATGCCCGGGTCGGCGCAGGCCCACGCGGCCTCGGCGAGCTTGCGGAAGAGCGACTTGGCGTCGACCGTCTCGATGACCTCGCCGGTCATGCGGGCCCGCAGGCCGAACTCGGTGCCGTTCTCGACGGCCGTCATGAACTCGTCGTTCACGCGGACGGAGTTGTTGGCGTTCTGGTACTGGACGGACGTGATGTCGTCGCCGCCCAGGTCCATGTCGAAGCCCGCGTCGCGCAGGGCGCGGATCTTCTCCTCTTCCTTCACCTTGGTCGCGATGAAGTCCTCGACGTCCGGGTGGTCCACGTCCAGGACGACCATCTTGGCCGCACGGCGGGTGGCGCCGCCCGACTTGATCGTTCCGGCGGACGCGTCGGCGCCGCGCATGAAGGAGACCGGGCCGGAGGCGTTGCCGCCGGAGGAGAGGAGCTCCTTGGAGGAGCGGATGCGGGAGAGGTTCAGGCCGGCGCCGGAGCCGCCCTTGAAGATCATGCCCTCTTCCTTGTACCAGTCGAGGATCGACTCCATGGAGTCGTCGACGGCCAGGATGAAGCAGGCGGAGACCTGCTGCGGCTGGGGCGTGCCGACGTTGAACCACACCGGCGAGTTGAAGCTGAAGATCTGGTGCAGGAGCGCGTAGGTCAGCTCGTGCTCGAAGATCTCCGCGTCGGCGGGCGACGTGAAGTAGTCGAAGTCCTCGCCGGCCTTCGTGTACGTCTTCACGATCCGGTCGATGAGCTGCCTCAGACCGGTCTCGCGCTGCGGGCTGCCGACCGCACCGCGGAAGTACTTGCTGGTGACGATGTTGACCGCGTTCACCGACCAGAAGTCGGGGAACTCGACGCCGTACTGCTCGAAGTTCACCGAGCCGTCGCGCCAGTTGGTCATGACGACGTCGCGGCGCGCCCAGGTCACCTCGTCGTACGGGTGCACGCCCGGGGTGGTGTGGATGCGCTCGATACGCAGGCCGCTCTTGGCAGTCTTGGTGCCCTTGGCGCGGGAACCTCGTGCCGAGCTGCTCGCCGTCTCTGTCATGCCGTTCCTCCCAATGCGGGCAAAACGCCCTAAAGTGCCAGCGCTATTCCGCGGCACGGTGCTGTGTGTCTTGTATCTACGTCTTCTTCGCCGGACCCACCGGCCGTTCCACGCCGCGCGAGCGACGGGGAACGGGCAGGCCGGTCAGTCGGCGGCGGAGGCGGGCACGGGGACCGGAGCGGTCCCACCGGGCTCGCACTCTTCGTGAGGCCGCGGCACGCGGAGTTCCGCGATGGCGGTCTCGAAGTCTTCGAGTGTGTCGAACGCCTTGTAAACGGACGCGAACCGGAGGTACGCGACCAGATCGAGGTCCTGCAGCGGGCCGAGTATGGCCAGACCCACGTCGTGGGTGGTCAGCTCGGCGCTTCCGGTGGCGCGCAGCGCCTCCTCGACCCGCTGGCCGAGTTTGGCGAGGGCGTCCTCGGTGACCGGCCGTCCCTGGCATGCCTTGCGCACGCCGGAGATGACCTTGGTGCGGCTGAAGGGTTCGGTCACCCCGCTGCGCTTGATCACCATCAGTGAGGCCGTCTCCACCGTCGTGAAGCGACGGGAGCAGTCGGGGCACTGGCGGCGCCGGCGGATCGACGTGCCGTCGTCGGTGGTGCGACTGTCGACGACACGGCTGTCGGGGTGCCTGCAGAAGGGGCAGTGCATGGTTCCCTCACCCTCCTCTTGGCACGACTGAATCACCTCGAGAGGCCCCTGAACGGCAGAGTCGAAGCTCTGTCGGAGGCTCTCGAAGCAGCCACAAGCATATGCGATGTCGGGGACCCCGGCAGACCGAGGACCACAACTTCTGGGTGGCAGCGCTCATCCAACCACTAGATCTTGGGTTGTGGTGGATTTACACCGCTCCGCGTGTCGCGGCGTCCGATGGCCGGATAACAGGCCTCGCGGTGCCACACTG
This sequence comes from Streptomyces sp. NPDC059957, assembly GCF_042730015.1. Taxonomy (NCBI): domain Bacteria; kingdom Bacillati; phylum Actinomycetota; class Actinomycetes; order Kitasatosporales; family Streptomycetaceae; genus Streptomyces; species Streptomyces sp. NPDC059957. The sequence continues at coordinate 109,576 of NZ_JBHWMB010000008.1, forward strand.
GGCGCTGACCCGGACGGTGGCGACCCGACCCGGAAGGGTACCGTAAGCAGTGGCTCCGGAGCCGAACCCCCGTTCGGTCCGGACGGCCCGTCGGCGGCATATACACCTCACGAAGTGAACACGGTGGGTGATCTCCGATTTTTCACTCGAACGTGTGTTTGGCGCAACCTTTCGAAAGCAACTACCGTTGTCCAGCTAGGGAGAACATTTCGAGAGGGGCCGACGTGACCACCACCGCAGACAGTGCCACCATCACTGCCCAGAACCGCTCCCAGAGCCGACTCGAGCCGGTGCATGCCATGAATGACGCAAGTCTGAACCCGGAGGCGGAGCCCGTACGCCCCGCACGCTCGCTGCCAGGGCGACCTCCAGGCATCCGCGCCGACAGCTCCGGGCTCACGGACCGGCAGCGGAGGGTCATCGAAGTCATTCGCGACTCGGTGCAGCGGCGCGGCTACCCGCCGTCGATGCGGGAGATCGGCCAGGCCGTCGGCCTGTCCAGCACCTCTTCGGTCGCGCATCAGCTGATGGCCCTGGAGCGCAAGGGCTTTTTGCGCCGTGACCCCCACCGCCCCCGGGCGTACGAGGTGCGCGGCTCCGACCAGCCCAGCTCGCAGCCCACGGACACCACGGGCAAGCCCGCGGCCTCGTACGTCCCCCTGGTGGGCCGGATCGCGGCCGGTGGCCCGATCCTCGCCGAGGAGTCGGTGGAGGACGTGTTCCCCCTCCCCCGCCAGCTCGTCGGCGACGGAGAGCTGTTCTGCCTCAAGGTCGTCGGCGACTCGATGATCGAGACCGCCATCTGTGACGGCGACTGGGTCACGGTCCGCCGCCAGCCCGTCGCGGAGAACGGCGACATCGTCGCCGCCATGCTCGACGGCGAGGCCACGGTCAAGCGCTTCAAGCGCGAGGACGGCCATGTCTGGCTGCTCCCGCACAACGCCGCGTACCAGCCGATCCCCGGCGACGAGGCCACCATCCTCGGCAAGGTCGTGGCCGTCCTGCGCCGGCTCTGATCGCCTGCGCCACCATCCAGCTCCGGGACCCACTGCGCCGGTCCCGGAGCTGCTTTGTGCCCTCACCCTTTGCGGCTGAACCGCCGCCGCTCTCGCGGAGGTGGTTGCTCCCCGTTCGGGTTGCTCGATCGATGGTCCCGCTCGTGCTCCCGTCAGCTACTTCTCGTCGGCCTTCGCCGCTGCGTCGATCGCGGCGAGCGAGCGGCGGACCTGATTGCGGTCCGTGGTGTACCAGAAGTCCGGCAGCGTGGCCCGCAGGAAGCTCCCGTACCGGGCCGTGGCCAGCCGGGGGTCCAGGACCGCTACGACTCCCTTGTCTCCGGTGGCCCGTACGAGCCGGCCCGCGCCCTGGGCCATGAGCAGTGCCGCGTGCGTCGCCGCGACGGACATGAAGCCGTTCCCGCCGCGCTCCTCGACCGCCTTCTGCCGTGCGCTCATCAGCGGGTCGTCGGGACGCGGGAACGGGATCCTGTCCATGATCACCAGCTGACAGCTGGGCCCCGGCACGTCCACGCCCTGCCACAGCGACAGGGTCCCGAACAGGCAGGTCTTCGGGTCGGCGGCGAAGGCCTTGATCAGCTCGCCGAGCGTCTCCTCGCCCTGGAGCAGGATCGGGTTCTCGAGCCGGCCGCGCAGTTCCTCGGCGGCGGCCTTCGCTCCGCGCATGGAGGAGAACAGTCCGAGGGTGCGGCCGCCCGCCGCCTCGATCAGCTCGGCGAGCTCGTCCATCATGTCGCCGCGAGTGCCCTCGCGGCCGGGGGTGGCCAGGTGCTTGGCGACGTAGAGGATGCCCTGCTTGGGGTAGTCGAAGGGCGAGCCGACGTCGAGGCCCTTCCACTGCGGCACGTCCTCGCCCTCGACGCCCTCCGGGGACAGGCCCATCGAGGCCGCGACCCCGTTGAAGTCGCCGCCCAGCTTGAGGGTCGCGGAGGTCAGGACCACCGAGCGGTCGGCGAACAGCTTCTCGCGCAGCAAACCGGACACCGAGAGCGGAGCCACCCGGAGGGTGGCGCCGAAGCGGTCGTGGCGTTCGTACCAGACCACGTCGTACTCGGAACCGGCCACGATCCGCTCCGCCACCCCGTGCACGCTCTCCACCGCGGCGAGCGCCTGCTTGCGAACGGCGTCCTCGTCGTGGACGGACTTGTCGCGCGTGTTGCCGATCGCCGAGATCACGGCGCGCGAGGCGTCCCGCAGGGCCATCAGCGCGTAGCCGAGGTCCTCGGGGACCTCCTCCAGCCGGCCGGGCAGGGCCAGCTCCATGACCCGCTCGAAGGTCTCGGAAGCGGTCTGCAGGGAGTCGGCGGTCTTCTCGTCGACCAGCTTCGCCGCACGCTTCACGGCGCGGTTGACCTGGCCAGGGGTGAGCTCTCCCGTGGCGACCCCGGTCACCCGGGACACCAGCTCGTGGGCCTCGTCGACGATCAGCACCTCGTGCTGCGGGAGCACCGGGGCACCTTCGATGGCGTCGATGGCGAGGAGTGCGTGGTTGGTGACGACCACGTCCGCGAGCTTGGCCCGCTCGCGGGCGGCCTCCGCGAAGCACTCCGCGCCGTACGCGCACTTCGTGGCGCCCAGGCATTCGCGGGAGGAGACGGAGATCTGCGCCCAGGCCTTGTCGGAGACGCCGGGGGTGAGGTCGTCGCGGTCTCCCGTCTCGGTCTCGTCCGCCCAGTCGCGCAGCCGCAGCAGGTCCTGGCCGAGCTTGCTGGTCGGGGCGGCCGCCTCGAACTGGTCGAAGAGCCCCTCCTCCTCGTCCTGCGGGGCACCCTCGTGCAGACGGTGCAGGCACAGGTAGTTGGAGCGGCCCTTGAGCATGGCGAACTGCGGGCGGCGGCGGAGCTGCGGATGCAGCGCCTCCACCGTCCGGGGCAGGTCGCGCTCGACGAGCTGGCGCTGGAGGGCCAGCGTCGCCGTGGCCACGACCACGCGCTCGCCGTGCGCGAGGGCCGGCACCAGGTAGCCCAGGGACTTACCGGTACCGGTACCCGCCTGGATGAGGCGGTGGGAGTTGTCGTCGATCGCTTCGGCGACGGCTTCGGCCATGGCCACCTGGCCGGGGCGCTCCGTGCCGCCGACGGCGGAGACGGCGGCGTGCAGCAGGTCGGGGAGGGAGGGCTTCGTCATAGCAGTGCCAACCCTACGGGGCCCCGCCGACAGTGACCGCACCGGCGAGCGGTCATGACCGGTGGAGGGGGTTCGCCACGGTGCCGTACCGCACGGCGTGCGGGCGGTCGGGCCGGTCGCGGTAGCCGTCCTCGTAGAGACGGTTCCTGTTGAGGCAGAGCCTGGCGATGCGTTCACCGAGGAGGTCGAAGAGCTCGTAGCGCTCCTTGAGCTCCGGGAAGCGGGCCTGGTGGCGCAGGATCTCCGCCCGTACGAGGGACCAGAACGTGTCCTCCGGAACCCCGAGCCGGTCCTCGCAGAGGGCGGAGAGGTAGCGGAAGACGCCGACGAAGAGCCCGGAGTGGATGAACTGGGGCAGGAAGTCCGCGGGCTTGGCGAGCAGGACCGCGCGGACCTCGTCGGGCATGGCCGCCAGCTCGGGCAGCGGTTCGGCGCAGATGTTGACGTCGTCCACGAAGTCCTTGACCGCGAGCCGCACCGGGACGTCGTGCTCGTCGAAGATCACGACGGCGTTCTCTCCGTGCGGGGAGAAGACAGTGCCGTAGCGGTAGAGGAAGCGGAGCAGCGGGGGAAGCAGGGCGGCGAACAGGCGCTGGAGCCAGACCATGGGGGTCAGGCCGGAGCGGGCGACGAGCTCGGCGGTGAAGGACCGGCCGCGGGGATCGGTGTGCAGGAGCGAGGAGAGGGTGCGGGCGCGCTCGCCGGGGGCGAGGTGGCCGGTCAGCGGCTCGCGCCAGATCGCGCCGAGGAGCTCCTTGTACTGGTACGGGACTTCCGGGAGCTCGTCGTAGACGGGGTGGCGGACCGTGACGGAGGCGACCTCGCCGAGCAGGATCACCCCGCACTCCTCACGGAGGAAGGGGTCGCCGTCGCGCAGGGAGTGGATCCAGGCGGTGACGGCGGGCGCCGCGAGGGCCAGGTCCGAGGGCAGGCCGCGCCAGACCATCGTGTTGAAGACGGAGAGCGGCAGTTTGACGCTGTGGCGGTCGGGGCGGGTGATGTTGAGGAAGGTGCGGATCGACTGCTGGGGCAGGCGGAGGTCGGGGTCGGCGGGGAGCGGGACCAGGGTGTCTGCGGCGAGGGCCGGCGCGAAGAGCGGCAGGAGGACCTCGTCCCACTGCCAGGGGTGGACGGGAAGGTAGAGGTAGCCGAGCGGGTCGAGGCCGCGGTCGCGCAGGGTCCGGTCGAAGAGGGCGCGGGTGACGGGGTCGAGCTCGGCGGAGTAGAGGCGGGCGGGGTCCTCCAGGCCGGCGGTGCCGCGGTAGTGCGCGAGGGAGGTGTGCGCGGCCAGCCAGGGCAGGCGCTGGGCGGTGCGGGCCTCGGGCGCCCAGGCGGCGGTATCGGAGGCGGAGAGTCCGATCCGGCCCTTGTTGAGGACGAGCCAGGGGTGGCCGGTCTGGTGGCCTTCGAGAGCCGCGTAGTCGAGGTCGGCGAGGACGTCCGCGGTGAGCGCGGTGTGGTCGATGCGGGCGTCGGCCGCGAGCGTGGCGCTGAGCTCCCGGACGAGGTGGCCGAGGGTGGCGCCGTCGAGGCCGAGGAGGGTGCGCGCGCGGATGAGGAAGGCGTACGGGTCCCCGAAGGCGGTCGGCGGGCCGGACTCGGCGGGCGCCCCGCATGTGGCGGGCTGCGGGGTGAGGGTGATCGTGTCGGGTGCGACGTGCCAGCTGCCGTACGAGCGGCGGCGTGCCCGGAAGCCGAGGCTGCTGCCGTCGTCGAGGGTCAGCGTCCAGGCATCACCGGAGGCTGCCGGGGCGGGGACCGGGGTGATGATCTCCTCGTACGCGAACTCGCCGAGCATCTTGGCGAGCAGGCGACGGGCGGCGAAATCCCAGGTCGGACGGTTCAGTTCGGGCGGTGTGCACGGGTGCTGGGGCGACGGGGGCACGGTGTCCGAGAAGTGGGGGCCTGGGGAGTCGGGGGCTGCGGAGAAGATCTGCACGGGACTCCTCAGGGTCGGGAAATTTTGCTGCGCGGCGCAGGGTTTTCGAGGTGAGAGGTACGGGAAATGAAGCAATAGGCAGGAACGGCCTGGATGTACGGGAAGCGTGGGCGGCACTCAGAGGAGATTGCGCAGCGCCCGCTCGCGGATCATCAGGGCAGCTCGTTTGCCGGGCAGGTCGATTTCGGTGGGGCAGCGGAAGCCGGAGTTCAGGAAGGCCGATACGGAGGGGGTGTTGCGGATGTCCGGTTCGGCGATGACGCGCATGCAGCGGGGGCGGTTGTCGAGCACCAGGTCGGCGACGGCGCGCAGGAGCGCGGTGCCCAGACCTCGGCCGCGGTTCGTGCCGTCCCCGATGAGCAGGTGGATACCCGTGTCGTGGGGGCGCGCCGGGTAGTACGCGGAGAGCGGGTCGAGGTCGGCCCGGTAGATCTCCCAGTAGCTCATCGGCGTGCCGTCGAGGAGGCCGAGGCACGGGATGCTGCGACTGTCTCCGACCATCTGTGCCCAAACGTGGGCGGCGGTGACACCGGCCGGGCCGGCGAGTTCCCAATAGGCGTCCACCTGCGGGTCGTTCATCCAGACGGTGAGCAGGTCCAGGTCGCGGTCGAGCCGTACGGGTTCGAGGCGGAAGGCACCGGACCGCGTCGTGACGCCGCCCCAGGCAGCCGGGGAGTCGAGGAGATCGGCCTCGGCGAGCTGGGGCAGCGACTCGGCGCGCAGACGCGGCACGTCGGTGTGGAACGCATCAGTGCGGAACGCATCGGTGAGGAGCACGCCGGTGTGGAGCACTCCGGTGTGGAGCACTCCGGTGTGGAAGTCGGTGGAGGGCATCGGGGGGCTCTTCTCCGTTTCGGTGCTGGCGCGTCAATCGTGAAGGGGGTTGGCAATGGTGACGTAGACCGACTGGGTGTCGACGGGGCCGACGAGCTCGTCCAGGCCACCGAGGCGGGTGAGCAGATTCGCCTTGCAGCGCAGGGTGGGCGAGTCGAGCAGCCTCTCGGGAAGCGGGCCGAGGCCCGTGGCCTTGCCGAGGAAGCGACGGAAGGCGGCCAGCAGGACGCGTTCGTCGGCGAGCCGCTGGGATCCGAAGGCCCCGATGAGACCGAGCACGTTGTTGATGCCGAGGTAGTAGGCGAAGCGTTCGTCGGTGACGGCGTCGGAGACGAAGGTGTCGCTCGTGGCGCCGATTCCGGGGAGCCGGCGCTCCAGTTCCGCGCGGCGGGAGGCGCGGAAGTAGTAGCCCTGGTTGTCGCGGTAGCGGCCGCCGACCGGCCACCCGGCCGGGTCGAGGAGGACCAGCGTGTTCTGCTGGTGGGCTTCGAGGGCGATGCCGGCGAGCGCGTCGAAGGCGAGGACCGGCAGGACGACGTGTTCGAGGTAGCGCAGGAACCACTCGGCGGCGACTGCGGAGGTCGTCCGCCCGGTGGTGGCGGCGAGCCGCGAGACGGTCTCGGCGAGGCGGGAGCTCATGGTGGTCCGCCCGGGCCACGGGCGGGGAGCGGTGAGCGCGGCGACGCAGAGGGCGTCGTCGCCCGGTCGGAAGGGGTTGTGACGCAGCAGGACGTCGAGTCCGGGAACGGGCGTGCCGTCCGGGGCGTCGACGGCCACCCAGGCGGGATCGCGGACGATGTCGAAGCCGGGGTGGGCGGCCTGCCACCGCTCGGCGAGTCCGGTGCGGAGCAGCCGGTGCACCTCGATGCCGCGGTGGAGTTCCTTGCGGAGGTTCTCGCGACGGGAGTTGGTGATCCGCAGGCCCAGGGAGAGCTTGAGCATCGCGGGTGCGCCGGGCAGGTGGACGGTGCGGATGGAGGAGGTCGGAAACCAGGGGGCGCCGTACGGGCCCAGGTCGTGCAGGAGTCCCGCGTCGTGGAGGGCGGTTACCGCGGGGCGCTGGAGCAGGTCGCGGGCCTGCCAAGGGTGAAGGGGAAGGGGGGTGGCGCCGTCGGGCACCTGGAGGCCGGGAGCGAGGCGGCCCAGCAGCCGGGCGGCGGAGACCGGCCGGCCGCGTTCGGTCCAGGCGGAGTCGGTGGCGAGGGCGGCGGGTTCGACCGCTACCCAGTGGAGGGGGAAGGAGCCGTGGAGTTCGGGTGAGTAGCGGCGCACTTCGGCTTCGGAGAGCCCTTCGCGGCTCTTCGGGGTCGGGTGCAGCGGGTGGCCGAGGAGGAGGGACTGTTCGGCGGTGAGGAACCGGTCCGCGCCTACGGGGGCGGGTGCGGCCGGGCGTTGGCGGCGGTCGGTGATGAACTCGGCCGTCCGGCGCACCGAGTCGGCGACCCGGCCGACGAGGTCCGCGCCGCCAGGCACGCCGTCACTGTGGGCACGGTCGCTTGGGGGGTTGGCGCTTTGGGCGCTGTCGCTGTGGGCGCCGGTTCCGGGGCCGCCGTCGCCTTCGCGGGAGATCAGCGCCCCGAGGGTGACCGCGTCCACGGCGGGGGCGTCGGCGGGGACGCCTTCGATACGGGCCGGGCCGAAGCGGTGCCAGCCGGTGGCGGACCAGTAGCGGACGGCGACGAGCAGGGCGGCGCCCGATGCGGGGAGGGGGATGCGCAGGACGGGACCCACGGGCTGTTCGAGTCCGGTCTCGCGGACCCAGCAGCGCAGCAGGTTCTCCACCGAGGCGGCCTCGGCGGCGACCCTTGGGTCGGGATGGTCCAACGGGTCCGCCGCTCCCGCGCGGGGTCGGACGGCGCCGTCCTTCTGCCGTGGCACCGCGGCGGATGCCTGCGGCACAGCCGTCGGCCAGGGCAGGCCGGCGGCCGGCATGCCCGGGAACACACCGGCAGGACCGGTGAAACCGTCCCCCGGCGGCGCGGACCGGTCCCCCGGTTCGGCTGCACCGGGTCGCGGGGCCACCGCGTCGTGGGCGGCGATGGGCGCGCCGCCGGAGCCGTGGCCCGACAAGCCCTCGGCGGAAGGGCTCTTGGGTGCGGCCTTGCCCTGTCCCTCCGAGGGCAGCCCGTCCGTGCTCCCCGGGCCGGGCTGCGCCGAGTCGGCCGACGAACCGGGGCCGGGGCCGGCAGCCTCCGCCCCGGGCCGCGCGGTGAGGGCGTGCGCGGAACCCCCGGCCGGCAGCCCCCCTGCCCGGCTTGCCGGACCAGGGTCGGCCGCACCACCGGAAGCCGGCTGCGAAGGCGCGGGGGAAGCCGAGGGTGAAGGCGCACCGCCCGGGGCCTCACCGGCAGCCGGCACCCCGGACCATGCCGCGGCACCGGCCAACGGCGGCCAGGCGGTGGGGCCGGGCGAAGCGCCCGCGGACACGGCCGGGTCGGCGGCGGGCCGGGGGGCACTGCCTCCTGGAGCGAGCAGGGGCGGCCACGCGGTGGCGGCGGGGGAAGGGCCGGCGGACACGGCCGGGTGGGCGGCGGGCCGGGGAGCGCTGTCCACGGGGGCGAGCAGGGGCTGGGGGGAACGTTCCGTTGGAGCGGGCGGCGACTGCCACGCGGCGTCGTCGGCGGGCAGAGGTTCGCTGCCCGGGGCCGGAGGAGAAGTGAGCGGCTCGGGTCGGGCCGTAGCACCGGAAGGTGACGGGGCCGGCCTGCCGTCCGGGGAGACGGAGGAGGTGGGTCGCGCGGGCGCAGCCGGCACGTCCGAGGTGGCGCCGGCTGGAGCCGGCCCGTCCGGGGCTCCGGGAACGGAGGGGGTCGGGCTCGGACCGGGAGCCGTGGGCTCCGTACCGAAAGGCTTCCCGAGCCGGGTCGGGAAATGCCCGGTGGAGGCCGTCAGGGACGGTGAGGGGCGGTCGCCCGGCAGCGACGTAGACGCGCCGCCGCCGAAGTCCGGGGGCGACAGCGGCGTAGACGCGCCGCTGAGAGGAGGGGTGGGCGGCTGCGTAGGCGCAGCGCCGAGGGGTTGGGGCGGCAGCGGCGCAGGCGCACCGTCGCGTGCCGGGGTTGACGGCGGCGTAGACGCGACGCCGAGGGGCGGGTACGACAGCGGCGTAGACGCATTAGCGAGAGGTGGGGGCGACAGCGGTGAAGCCACAGCGCCGAGGGTCGGGGGTGAAAGCGGCGTCGAAGCAGCTCCGGAGGTCCGGGGCGGCTGCGGTGCAGGTCCGGCTGGGGTGTTGGGAGACGGCGGCGTCATGGTCTCGGCGACGGGCCGGGGCCCGGGTGCAGGGGGTGGCGGTGGTTGCGAGGGGCCTGCGGAAACGGTCGGCAGCAGCGAGGGCCGGTGCCCGAGCGGTACGGCCGGATCCGGGGCGGCCTCAGGGGATGCGTCAACTGTGGTCGGGACACCGGGAAGGGGGGTTGCCGCCGTGGAGAGGGGTCCGGCTTCCTCCGGGGTCGGCAGCGGTGAGGAGTCGATGGGGCCGGGCATGGAGGGCGTGTGCCCGTGCCCGAGAGGAGCGAGAGAGTCCGGGGCGTCCGGAGACGGGACCGCACCGCCCCCCGCGCGGGGTGGCGTACCCACCGCCGGTGCCGACATCACCGGCCGAGCGGCGGGCATCGACATGGGCTGCGGCACCGCAGCCGCAGCCGACACCGCAGTAAGGGGGGAACGTGGCCGATCAACGGGCGCCGGGGACACCGAGGAAGGCGGGACAGGCGTAGTCGGGGGAATCGCCGAACCCGGACCGGCAGCGGACATCGATGGCGGGGGAACGGGCACCGTCGTCATGGGCAGGCGCCTCGAAGGATCGACCGATAGCGGGAAGGGCGAGGTGTCGGCGGCCGGGGAGGGCAGGGAAGCCGGGCGATCAGCGGACACCGACGGCACCAGGTCGGGGGCGGAGGCCAGGGCGGGCGAAGCATCCGTCGACAGGGGCGAATCAGCGGGCTCCGGAATCGGCGGCGCAGAATCAGCCGCGGCAAGGGCGGGCCGTGGTGGAACGGCCGGCGTCGAAGAGGGCGGCACCGCAGCGGCCTGCGGAAGCGGTGAAGGCAGCCCGTCAGTCGACTGCGGCCAGGCGGAGGCAGCGGCGGGCCACGGCAACGCATCGGTGGGCTGCGGCGCGGGCTCAGCCGGAGGCTGCGCGGACCGTAGCGCAGGAGTGGGCTGCGGTGGTTGTACGGGGTTGGCAGGTGGGTGCGCCGGAGTCGATGGCAGGAGGGTGGGGGCCGAGGGGGGCCTCGGGTGGAGGGGGTCGGCGGGGGGCGGGAAGGGGGCCGAGGGGTGGAGGGGGTCGGGCATCGGGGTCCTTAGCGGCGGGAGGCGGCGGAGATGGCGTCGGCGAGGCGGTCGAGGACGGCTGAGGCCTGTTCGTCGGTCAGGGTGAGGGGCGGGAGGAGGCGAACGACGCTGGAGTGGCGGCCGCCGAGTTCGACGATCAGGCCCCGGTCCAGGCAGGCCTGGCGGACGGCCACCGCGAGGTCGGGCGAGGCTTCCCCGGTGTCGGGGTCGGCCAGTTCGACGCCGATCATCAGCCCGCGGCCCCGTACGTCCGCCACGCACGGGTGGGCCGGGATCAGCCCGCGCAGCGCGGCGAGCATGTGCGCGCCCAGGGTCCGCGCGCGCTCCGCGAGGCCGTTCTCCCGGACGTAGGCCAGCGTCGCGGTGCCCGCCGCCATGGCCAGCTGGTTGCCGCGGAAGGTGCCGGCGTGGGCGCCGGGGGCCCACTGGTCCAGCTCCGCCCGGTAGACGATCACCGCGAGCGGCAGGCTGCCCCCGATGGCTTTGGAGAGCACCATCACGTCGGGGACGACCCCCGCGTGGTCGACCCCCCAGAAGGCCCCGGTGCGCCCGACCCCCGTCTGGACCTCGTCGGCGATCAGCGGGATCCCCCGCTCCGCCGTGATCTCCCGCATCCTGCGCAGCCAGGCGTCGGGGGCGGGGTGGACTCCGCCCTCTCCCTGGACGGGTTCGACGATCATCCCGGCGGGCGTGGGCACCCCGCTCTTGGGGTCCTCGAGCAGGTTCCGCGTCCACCGGGCGGACAGTTCCGCGCCTTCGGCCCCGCCGACTCCGAACGGGCAGCGGTGGTCCTGCGGATAGGGCAGCCGGGTCACCCGTACGTCCGCGGACCCTCCGGAGACGGCCAGTGCTCCCGCGGTCATCCCGTGGTAGGCCCCCGTGAAGGCGAGCATCCCGGACCGGCCGGTCGCGGTGCGGACGAGGGTGAGCGCGGCTTCCACCGCGTCCGTGCCGGCCGGGCCGCAGAACTGGATGCGGGCGTCCGCGGCCAGCTCCGCCGGCAGGTTGGCGAACAGCTCGGTGGTGAAGGCGTCCTTGACCGGAGTCGCGAGGTCCAGCACGTGCAGCGGGGCTCCCGAGTCGAGGACCCCGCGGATGGCTTCGAGCACCACCGGGTGGTTGTGGCCGAGGGCGAGGGTTCCGGCGCCGGAGAGGCAGTCGAGATAGCGGCGTCCGTCCGCCCCCTCGATGGTCAACCCCCTCGCGCGCACGGGCACGATGGGCAGGGAGCGTGCGTACGTCCGCGCCGCGGACTCCCGTTGCGCCTGCCTGCGCAGGATTCCCTCACCCCCGGGAGCCCCGGCCGGCCCGGGAGCCCCGGGCGGGCCCGAAGCCCCATCCAGCCCCGGGGCCGCATCCAGCCCCGGATCCGTGAACTGCCCTGCCCCCGGAACCCGGTTCGCCTGCGCCGGGACCTCCGCCCCGGCCGTGGCCTGCTCGCCCGCCCAAGCCTTCAAAGGCACGAGTGTCGCTCCTCCCGCACGGTTGCTCTTCCGGGGTGCGCTTCGAACATCCACGCTGCTCCCCCATCCCCCGTACGTACCAACGACGGTGGCGGCGACGGATCACGGGTGGGCCCAAGATCCTTGTCCCGCCAGGGGGAACCGGTGCCCCGGGCTGTGCCGTCCCCCACGGCAGCGGCATAGTGGGGTGCTGCAACCAGGCGCCCGCCTACCCACGCACCATCCCGATCCAAGAACCATCCAGGGGGATTCACGACATGCGACCGATCCGACCGGTCACCGCGATCCTGTGCTCGGCCGCGCTCGCGCTGACCGCCGCGGCCTGCGGGCCCGGCGACGGTGAGACCGACGCCAAGCCGACCGTGGCAGCGAGCCTGCCCACCAGCCTGGACGGGGTGAAGATCCCGGACGGGCTGAAGGACAAGCTCAAGGAGCACGGCATCGACCTGGAGAAGTGGAAGGGGGGTGAGTGGAAGAACTGGAAGAAGGAGGACTGGCTCCGCGAGGCGGGCGACTACATCAACCCGATCATCGAGGACCTCTGGGACCCGGACCGGATGCGTGACGCCGCCAAGACTCCGCAGCCTCCCGCCGTCGATCCGGACGCGGGCAAGGACCAGGGCGTCACCGACCCGACCCCGGCTCCGGTGGCCGCCAAGGCGGCGACCCCGCCCTACCACAAGAGCGTTCCGCCCTCCGGCAAGGTGTTCTTCGACGGTCCCGAGGGCTCGATGGTCTGCTCGGCGACCGTGGTCAAGGACCCGGCGCACCCCGGCAAGTCCAACATGGTCTGGACGGCCGGCCACTGCGTGCACGCGGGCAAGTCGGGCGGCTGGTACCGCAACATCGCCTTCGTCCCGTCGTACAACAACAAGGGCAAGTCGGCGGCCGCGCTCAAGGGTGCGCCCCGCGAGGAAGTGGCCCCGTACGGCGTGTGGTGGAGCGACTGGGCGCAGACCTCCGACCAGTGGATCGCGACCGGCGGTCCGACCGGCGGCGCGGGTGCCCCGTACGACTTCGCGGTGCTGCACGTGACCCCGGAGAAGGGTGGCGGCAAGTCGCTGGAGGAGACGGTCGGCACGGCGCTCCCGGTGGAGTTCAACGCCCAGGCCACGCCCAAGATCGCGAAGATCACGGCCACCGGCTACCCGGCGGCGGCTCCGTTCGACGGCCAGCGTGCCTTCCAGTGCGCCGACAAGCCGGGCCGGCTGTCGCTGAACGCGACCGACCCGGCGATGTACCGCATCGGCTGCACGATGACCGGCGGTTCCTCGGGCGGCGGTTGGGTCGCGGCGGGCAGCGACGGCAAGCCCGCGCTGGTGTCGAACACCTCCATCGGCCCCGCCAAGGCCGGCTGGCTGGCCGGGCCCCGGCTGGGTCCGGAGGCGAAGGGCGTCTTCGACGCCGTGAGCGGCAAGTTCAAGTAAGCGCATCGGCGCACCACATGGCTGAGGGCCCCCGCTGCTGCGGGGGCCCTCAGTCGTTCACGCGGTGCGCGTCGGCGTCAGTGCTTCGCGAGCACGTACGGAGCGAACTCCGCCGCCAGTTCCGCGTGCACCCGCGCCTTGAGCAGGGTGCCCTCCGCGGTGTGCTCCTCGGAGATCACCTCACCCTCGGCGTGGGCCCGGGCGACCAGCCCGCCGCGCGTGTAGGGCACGACGGCCTCGATCTCGATCGCCGGCCGCGGCAGCTCGGCGTCGATGAGCGCGAGGAGTTCCTCGATGCCCTGACCCGTGCGCGCCGAGACGGCGATGGAGCGCTTCTCGATCCGCAGCAGGCGCTGGAGCACCAGCGGGTCGGCCGCGTCCGCCTTGTTGATCACCACGATCTCGGGCACCTTGACGGCGCCGACCTCGCGGATGACCTCGCGGACCGCCGCCAGCTGCTCCTCCGGCGCCGGGTGCGAGCCGTCCACGATGTGCAGGATGAGGTCGGAGTCGCCGACCTCCTCCATCGTGGAGCGGAACGCCTCGACGAGGTGGTGGGGCAGGTGCCGGACGAAGCCGACCGTGTCGGCCAGCGTGTAGATCCGGCCGGACGGGGTCTCGGCCCGGCGCACGGTCGGGTCGAGGGTGGCGAACAGCGAGTTCTCCACCAGGACGCCCGCGCCGGTGAGGCGGTTGAGCAGCGAGGACTTGCCGGCGTTGGTGTATCCGGCGATGGCGACCGAGGGCACCTTGTTGCGGCGCCGTTCCTGCCGCTTGATGTCACGGCCGGTCTTCATCTCCGCGATCTCCCGGCGCATCTTCGCCATCTTCTCGCGGATCCGGCGCCGGTCGGTCTCGATCTTGGTCTCACCGGGGCCGCGGGTGGCCATGCCGCCACCGCCGCCGCCACCCATCTGACGGGACAGCGAGGCACCCCAGCCGCGCAGTCGCGGCAGCATGTACTGCATCTGCGCGAGTGCGACCTGCGCCTTGCCCTCTCGGGACTTGGCGTGCTGGGCGAAGATGTCGAGGATGAGAGCGGTCCGGTCGACCACCTTCACCTTGACGACGTCTTCGAGGGCGATGAGCTGGCCGGGACTGAGCTCACCGTCGCAGACGACGGTGTCGGCGCCGCTCTCCATCACGATGTCGCGCAGCTCGCGCGCCTTGCCGGAACCGATGAAGGTGGCCGGGTCGGGCTTGTCGCGGCGCTGGATCACTCCGTCGAGTACGAGCGCGCCCGCCGTCTCGGCGAGGGCGGCCAGCTCCGCGAGGGAGTTGTCCGCGTCCTGCACCGTGCCGGAGGTCCATACGCCGACGAGGACGACCCGCTCCAGGCGGAGCTGGCGGTACTCGACCTCGGTGACGTCTTCGAGCTCGGTGGAGAGGCCGACCACGCGGCGCAGGGCCGCGCGCTCGGAGCGCTCGTACTGGGCGCCGTCCCGCTCGCCGTCGATCTCGTGGCTCCAGGCGACGTCCTCTTCCATCAGGGCGTCGGCCCGAAGGCTCTCGGTGAAGCTCTGCGGATCCGGCGCATCCTGTGCGTCGTCCCGCGCGTCCTGGGAAGGGGAAGAAGAGGAGGTCATTGGATCCTTACGTCGTTTTCGAATGCGTCCGCGTCAGGCGAAGCGGAGCCAAGGCCAAAGCTACTCCCGCGCGTGACATAACACTGTCACGTCCAACGTGTGACACTCCCCCGAGATTCCCGGTGGCGCGCCGCGGAACGGCCTCGTCGATGGTGGCATGCCCGTTCCGCACGCGTCACACGCTTTTCGCGGCGCTCCACTCCGGGTGCCCCGGCATCGCCGGCGTCTTCTTCCCGTACAGCCACGGCTTCAGGAACGCCCCCAGGTCCCGGCCCGCCTCCTGCGAGGCCAGTCGGACGAAGTCCTCCGTGCCCGCGACCCCGTCCTGGTGCTCGCCCACCCAGCGCCGCTCCACGCGGTCGAAGGCCTTGACCCCGATCTCCTGCCTCAGCGCGTAAAGGATCAGCGCGGCGCCGTCGTAGACCGCGGGCCGGAACAGCCCGATCTTCTGGCCCGGGGCGGCCGGCTTCGGCGCGGCCGGGGGGCCGCCGTCCGCGCGCCACTGGTCGGAGCGCTGATACGCCTCGCGCATCCGCCGCTCCAGGGAGTACTTGCCGAGGCCGTCCGCGTACAGGGCTTCGTACCAGGTGGCGTGGCCCTCGTTGAGCCACAGGTCGGACCAGGTGCGCGGGCTCACGCTGTCGCCGAACCACTGGTGGGCGAGCTCGTGGACCATCACGGACTCGACGTACCACTCGGGGTAGCCGCCGCTGCCCGCGAAGAGCGCGCTCTCGAACAGCGACAGGGTCTGCGTCTCCAGCTCGAAGCCGGTACGGGCCTTCGCGATCAGCACCCCGTAGTTCTCGAAGGGGTAGCGGCCGACCCGTGCCTCCATCCACTCGATGTGTCCGGCGGTCTTCTTCAGCCAGGGCTCCAGCCGTTCCCGGTCCGCCGCGGGGACCACGTCGCGCAGCGGCAGTCCGTGCGGCCCGGTGCGGTGGACCACGGCCGAGTCGCCGATCGAGACCTGGGCGAGCTCGGTGGCCATCGGGTGCAGCGTCCGGTACGTCCACGTGGTCGCGGCGCCCGCCCGGCGGGCCGGCAGCGCGCCCGGCACCCCGTTGGCCACGGCCGTCGTCCC
Organism: Streptomyces sp. NPDC059957; assembly: GCF_042730015.1. Classification (NCBI taxonomy): domain Bacteria; kingdom Bacillati; phylum Actinomycetota; class Actinomycetes; order Kitasatosporales; family Streptomycetaceae; genus Streptomyces; species Streptomyces sp. NPDC059957. Next base: position 125,348 of record NZ_JBHWMB010000008.1, read on the forward strand.
GGCCGGCGCGCTCACGCGGAAGGTGAAGTACGCCTTGTCGGCGGGGTGGTCGTTGCACGGGAAGACCCGGTGCGCGGCGTCGGCCTGGTTCGCCATCGCCAGGCCGTCCTCGGTGACCACCCAGCCGCCGTCGCCGCGGCCGCGCGGGTCGCTCGTGTGCCGGACGGTGATGTGGAGGGGCAGGTCGGGCTCCACGGGCCGGGCCGGGGTCAGTACGAGGTCCTCGCCGACGCTCGCGAAGGCGGCGGGTTCGCCGTTGACCTCGGCGGAGGCCACTTTCCCGTGGGTGAAGTCGAGGTTGACGGTTTCGAGCCGCGCGAGGCTGCGCGCGTCGATGACGGTGACCGCGTCGAGGGGGGTGCTGTTGTCCTTGTAGGAGAAGGACAGGTCGTAGGCGAGCACGTCGTACCCGGGGTTGCCGAGCTCGGGGAAGAGCGGGTCGCCGATGCCGAGCGCCCGGGGCGGCGGCACGACGGCGGCGACGAGGGTGAGGGAGGCCGCGGCGAGCAGGGCGGCGCGCAGGCGCCGGGAGGTGAGCTGCATCCCCCACCGCTTATCAGCGCCCGCCACGCGCCCGCGAACGGCGCGCGACGGCTCCACCCGAAAGGGGTCGGACTCCTTACGCCCGGCTGACGTCGTAGACGCCGGGCACGTCCCGCATGGCCCGCATCAGCGCCGGGAGGCCCGTCGCGTCGGGCAGCTGCAAGGTGTAGCTGTGCCGGACCCGTTGCTCGACCGGCGGCTCCACCGTCGCGGAGACCACCTCGACCCCCTCGCGGGCGATGGCCTCGGTCAGATCGGCCAGCAGGTGCGGGCGGCCGAACGATTCGGCGAGCAGGGTGACCCGGCAGTCCGCGGTCGCCCGCCAGTGCACGGCGATGGGGGTCCGCCCCACGGCCCGCATCTGGGCCACCGTCGCGCAGTGGACCCGGTGCACGGTGACGGCCCCGCCGCGTACGACGAAGCCCTCGACGGCGTCCGGCGGCACCGGGGTGCAGCATCCGGCGAGCCGCACGGTGGCGTCCGGCAGGTCGGCGACGGCGTTGCCCCCGCCGCTGCGGAGGCCGATCACCGACAGCGGCGCCCTGGGGGCGGCGTCGGCGGGCCGGACCCCGTCGGGGTGGGACTCCAGCCAGCTGCTGATGGCGATCCGGGCGGCCGGGGTCTTGGCGTGCTCCAGCCAGTCGGCGGCGGGCCCCGAGGAGGCGTCGTGCGCGAGCAGGAGCTGGACGGTGTCCCCGTCCGAGAGCCGGGAGGACAGGGAGGTCAGGCGCCCGTTGACCCGGGCGCCGATACAGCCGTGGGCCGCCTCGCCGTACTGCGCGTAGGCGGCGTCGATACAGCTGGCGCCGGCCGGCAGGCCCAGGGTGCCCCCGTCGGCGCGGAACACGGTGATCTCCCGGTCCTGGGCCAGCTCCGAGCGCAGGACGTCCCAGAAGGTGTCGGGGTCGGGCGCCGACTGCTGCCAGTCGAGCAGCCGCGACAGCCAGCCGGGCCGGGTCGGGTCGACCCGCTCCTCCTCGCAGTCGGCCGCCGCGATCTGGTCGGCGGACTCGGCCTGCTGCGGGGAGGTGTACGGATTGCCGAGCGCCACCACGCCCGCCTCCGCGACCCGGTGCATCTGCCGGGTCCGCACGATGACCTCGGCGACGTACCCCTCGGGTGTCGCGAAGGCGGTGTGCAGGGACTGGTAGAGGTTGAACTTCGGGGAGGCGATGAAGTCCTTGAACTCCGAGATGACCGGGGTGAAGCAGGTGTGCAGCTCCCCCAGCACGGCGTAGCAGTCCGCGTTCTCCCCCACGAGGACCAGCAGGCGGCCGAAGTCGGAGCCGCGCAGCTCCCCGCGCTTGAGGGAGATGCGGTGCACGGAGACGAAGTGCCGGGGCCGTACGACCACCTCGGCGGCGATGCCCGCGTCGCGCAGGACGGTCCGTACCGAGTCGGCGATGGCCGGCAGCGGGTCGCGCTCGCCCGCGTGGGCCGCGATGAGGGCGCGGGTGTGCTCGTACTCCTCGGGGTGCAGGATCGCGAAGACGAGGTCCTCCAGCTCGGTCTTCAGGGCCTGTACGCCGAGCCGTTCGGCGAGCGGGATGAGGACGTCGCGGGTGACCTTGGCGATGCGTGCCTGTTTCTCGGGCCGCATCACCCCGAGGGTGCGCATGTTGTGCAGTCGGTCGGCGAGCTTGATGGACATCACGCGGACGTCGTTGCCGGTGGCGACGAGCATCTTGCGGAAGGTCTCGGGCTCGGCGGCGGCGCCGTAGTCGATCTTCTCGACCTTGGTGACGCCGTCGACGATGAAGCAGACCTCGTCGCCGAACTCCTCGCGGACCTGATCGAGGGTCACGTCGGTGTCCTCGACGGTGTCGTGGAGCAGCGAGGCCGTCAAAGTCGTTGTCTCGGCGCCCAGTTCGGCCAGGATGAGCGTGACGGCGAGCGGATGTGTGATGTACGGCTCACCGCTCTTGCGCATCTGGCCGCGGTGCGAGGTCTCGGCGAGCAGGTACGCGCGGCGCAGGAGCGACAGGTCCGCGTCGGGATGATGAGCGCGGTGCGCTTCGGCGACATGGCCGATGGCGTCCGGCAGCCGGTCCCGGGGCGTGGGACCGAGCAGCGCGGCGCGTCCGAGTCGTCGCAGGTCAAGCCTGGTCCTGCCACGTCTGCGAAGTTCAGGGAGCGCTTCGGGACGTGCTTCGGGGTTCGTGGCCTCTGCACTCATGGGCACCTCCGACGGCATCGACCGGCGGTGGTGGGCATGGGGTGAGCCCTCAGGGCCGGTGCCTGATGCTACCGACCCCACCACGTGGCGCAGTCCACCTCTCGCTCAGCGTGAAATGGATCACCCATTAGAGGGAAGCTTCAGGCGAAAGCCGTTTCGGTGAGCCAGGCCTGATCGAACTCGCCCTCGGCCACGATCACGGCGGGTCCGGTCATCTCGATCCGCCCGTCGGGGTGCTCGGTGATGACCAGGGTGCCGCCGGGCAGATCGACGGTGTACGTCACCGGCGCGCCGGTGGCGGCCGGGTCGGCGCCGTCGCGGCGGATGGCGGCCACGGCGACCGCGCAGGCGCCGGTGCCGCAGGAGCGGGTCTCGCCGGAGCCGCGCTCGTGGACCCGCATGGCGACGTGCCGCGGGCCGCGGTCGACGACGAACTCGACGTTGACACCCGTCGGGTAGGCGGACGCCGGGCTGTACGGGGGCGGGTCGAGCAGCTTCCCGGCATCGTCCAGGCTGTCGACGAAGGCCACCGCGTGCGGGTTCCCCATGTTGACGTTGCGCGCGGGCCAGGACCGGTCCCCGACGGAGACGGTGACCTCGCCCTCGGGCAGCTCGGCGCGGCCCATGGAGACGGTCACGTCGCCGGTCTTGTCGAGGTGCACCCGCTTGACCCCGCCGCGGGTGGCGACGGCCAGGTCGCCGGGCTCCGCGTGCCCCGCGTGCTGGAGGTAGCGGGCGAAGACGCGGACGCCGTTGCCGCACATCTCGGCGATGGAGCCGTCGCTGTTGCGGTAGTCCATGAACCACTCGGCCTCGTCGGCCAGGTGCGCCGCCTCGGGGTGCGCGGCGGAGCGCACGACGTGCAGGACGCCGTCCGCGCCGATCCCGGCCCTTCGGTCGCACAGCCGCGCGACGGCGGAGGCCGTCAGCTCGATGGCGTTGTCCGGGTCCGGGACGATCACGAAGTCGTTCTCGGTGCCGTGGCCCTTGAGGAAGGAGAGGCTCGTCTGCGTCACCCGCCCATGGTACCGAGCCGGTGCCCGTCACAGCCGGGCCGCCCTGTCGGCGCAGCCGGGCCGCCCCGCTAGCGGAGCCGGGCCACCCGGTACACCGCGAGCGCTACGACGCCCAGCGCGACCAGCGCGTACAGCAGGGCGAGGCGCCAGTCGGGCCGCTGCCCCGAACCGCGGGCCGGGAGCCCCGGCAGGGCGTAGCCCACGCGGCGCGCGGCCATCAGGCCCCAGCCGCCCGCGCAGCAGCTGATGAGGAATCCGAGCATGGCGACGACCGCTCCGCCGTCGCCGAACTCGAAGGCGAGGGGGAAGGCGAACATCAGGGATCCGGCCGCGGCCAGCATGACGATGGGGGCGATCTGCCAGAGCCTCAGCCGGCGCTGCGGGCGCAGCTCCACCTCGAAGGCGGGGGCGGCGGCCGCCTCCGCCTCGGCGGAGTCGGGCGCGTCCGGGCCGTCGGGGGTCAGCCGCGCGGGATCCGCGGGCAGTCCGAGGCCGTCGGTGAGCCCGTCGCCGTCGGCGAGGGCGCCGTGAAGCATCGGGTCCGCTTCCCGCCGGGTGTCGTCCCGACCGGTGTCACGAGGGCCGGCCTCCATCGCCACGCGCCCTCCCCACTTGGACTTCGTACGCCGTCGTTCACCACCGGTGACGGCACCGGCGGAAGTTTGATGATGGCACGCCGTCAGGCCCGGGACGGGCGTGCGGGGCGTCCCGATGCCATCACGTGATCAGGCTGTGACCGCTCGTTCGACCAACGACTGCGCGAGTCCGGCGAGTTCTTCCCGGTCCTCGGCGGCCCCGCTGAGCCAGTGCACCCTCGGGTCGCGGCGGAACCACGAGTCCTGCCTGCGGGCGAACCGCTTGGTGGCGCGGACCGTCTCGGCGCGCGCCTCCTCCTGCGTGCACTCCCCGGCCAGGGCGGCCAGCACCTGCTGGTAGCCGAGCGCCCTGGAGGCGGTGATTCCGCCCCGCAGGCCGGCGGCCTCCAGCGTGCGGACCTCGTCCACCAGCCCGGCCTCCCACATCCGGTCCACGCGCAGCGCGATCCGCTCGTCGAGCTCGGGCCGGGCCACGTCCACGCCGATCTGGACCGTGTCGTAGACGGACTCGTGGCCGGGCAGGTTCGCGGTGAAGGGCCGTCCGGTGATCTCGATGACCTCCAGCGCGCGCACGATGCGGCGGCCGTTGCTGGGCAGGATGGCCTGCGCGGCGGCCGGGTCGGCGGCGGCGAGGCGGGCGTGCAGGGCGCCGGGGCCGCGCAGGGTGACCTCGGCCTCCAGCCGGGCCCGGACCTCGGGGTCGGTACCGGGGAACTCCATGGCGTCGAGCGCGCCGCGGACGTAGAGGCCGGAACCGCCGACGAGGACCGGCGTACGGCCCTGGGCGAGCAGCTTGTCGATCTCGGCGCGGGCGAGGCGCTGGTACTCGGCGACGCTCGCCGTCTCGGTGACGTCCCAGATGTCGAGGAGGTGGTGCGGGACCCCTCCGCGCTCCTCGGTCGTCAGTTTGGCGGTACCGATGTCCATCCCCCGGTACAGCTGCATCGAGTCCGCGTTGACGACTTCGCCGTCGAAATGACGGGCCAGTGCTACGCCCAGATCGGACTTTCCGGCCGCGGTGGGTCCTACGACGGCGATGACCCGCGGGGCGGGGGCTGCTTTCCTCACCGCACCAGTCTCGCAGCCCCCGGTCAAGGCCACGCCATGTACCCGATCGAGCTACGTGACGGGACCGGACCGAGGTCGTTGCCTTGGCGGGGTTCCGGCCCGCCGCGCGCCTGCCGTACGACGGCCCGTCCACGGCGGAACTTCACTCACACGAGTAACGTTATAGGAGTAGACATGGGCATTTTGGACCGGCTTCTCGGCCGTAAGACCCAGGCGACGACCGATGAGGCCGTTTCCGCGGATCTGACGGCGGAGTCCGCGACGGCCGACGAGGCCGGGACCGAGCAGGCTGTGGCGGAGGAGAGCGCGGTGGAAGCCGTCGAGATCCCGAAGCAGCAGTCGGCGGAGGTCAGCGCGGACAGCGAGGCCGCAGAGGGTGCCCGTACGTAGCCTCGCTATTGGAAGGTGACCCATGGGCCTGCTGGACAATCTGAAGGCCAAGCTCGCGCCCGCCAAGGACAAGGTCGGCGACCTCGCTGCACAGCACGAGGGCAAGATCACCCAGAATCTGGAGAAGGTGGCCAAGGCCGTCGACTCCAAGACCAAGGGCAAGTACAGCGGCCAGATCTCTAGCGGCGCGGACAAGGCGAAGGACGCCCTGGGCAAGATCGCGCACAAGGACGCTCCCGGCGGGCCGACGCCGCCGGCCGCTTCCTGACGCGGTCCCGGAATCCCGGAAGGGGGGGGGGGGAAGCTGGGGGGGGGGGACCCTTTCTTGTTGTGGCTTTCCTTTTTCGCACCCAACAACAA